>JBLHLU010000202.1:0-7336 GCA_047623385.1 Paraglaciecola psychrophila | reverse complement strand
CCGGATTAAAGCCTAAACAAGACGATGGCGAGAAAAAATCTGCCGGCGGCGGCGGACTGCACGCCGAGCAACATTTTGAGTACCATCGCCACCCGCAGGCCGGCGACGTGCTAACAGCCACCTTACTACCCGGTAAAACTTGGGAAAAAGAGGGCAAGCGCTCTGGCAAGCTGATCTTCTCGGAATCCATTACCGAGTACCGGGATCAAAATGGTGAATTGGTAGTTACCGCCAGAGGCGTGGGTGTAGCCACCGAACGCGCTGTCGATCAATAAGGAGAATAAACAATGGCACTTAAAGCAAGCGAATTGAGCACCGGGGCAAGCCACAGCGCCAGCCTGGTTGAAGATCTCAAACGAACCCAAATCGTACAATATGCTGGCTCTAGCGGTGATTACAACCCACTGCATACTGACGAGATATTCACCACTCAGGTAGCCGGTTATCCCAGTGTGTTTGCCCACGGCATGCTCACCATGGGCATGACGGGAAAAATGCTAACGGATTATGTCGGCGACGGCCGTCTCAGTAAATACGGTGTACGCTTTACTAATCAGGTGTGGCCTGGCGATAGTCTGCAGGCCTCTGCCACGGTAGAGGGGATCGAAGAAATAGACGGCAAGCAGTACGCCAACTTTGATGTAGTCACCACCAACCAAGATGGCGCGGTGGTACTTAAAGGCTATGCACAAGCTAGACTAGACTAGCTATTGACGCCGGTTATCGATACCGGCTGTTCATAGTAATATTAATTTCTGGCCATGATGTCAACTAACTCGTCGCAACGAAAGACAACGATTATTTAGTTGACTATAATTCCCTGTCGATATGTCAATGGTTTTTTAACCCCTTTTTGCGAACATAACGACCATAACGAACATACAGTGGAGCCGTGGTCTACATAGAGTTCAGGCGATGACCTACATTTAGTTTAGGCAATGATCTGCATACAGTTGCAACAACAGCCTAAATAACGCCTCTGCATAATCCAGTTTTTTGGCTGGTACAATCTTGCATGCCACCAACCTACACTAAGTTATAACAAGCGTATGAGCAACGCCTCGGTAGCAAAAGCAGCTAGACTTTATACTACAGGGTAACAGGACCTCGGCTCACCTAACTAAGCTTTAAAAACCACTCAAGCGCGGCACACCACTTTTACCTTATAACGATTGAAATTTTGATAATTGCATTTAATTCTGACCCCAGATCACGACAAAAAAGCAGGTAACAAGATGAAAGCAACGAACATTACATCGCGCCGACTCAGCGCCGATCCGTTGTATGTTGTAAGCGTTTTACGCGCGGTAGCCACTGTTGCCCTTGTCGGCTTATTAACCGCCTGCGGTCAGGTCGACCCGGCGGTGACCGCCGCAAAAGCGCCAGACCACAGCGCCATGGCTCACGCTCAAATTACCGAACAGGCAGACCCACTGGCCAGCGACGATACGATTGTTGGCATGCAAGTTGACGATTTTCAATTAGTCGATCACACCGGCGCCACTCAGCGCTTATATAAATCCGATAAAGCGCCGGCCATTGTATTGATGACTCAGGGTAACGGCTGCCCTATTGTGCGCACTAGCATGCCTTCAATGCATAAAATTAGTGAAAAATATGCAGCCCTAGGGATTACCTTTTTCCTGCTCAACTCTAACATCCAAGACAATCAAAATAGTATCAGTGAAGAAGTGGCTGAGTTTGGCTATAACTTACCGGTACTGGTAGACCAGTATCAACGGGTCGGAGAGTCACTCAATGTCACCCGTACCGCCGAAGTATTTGTGATTAATCCGGCGACTCGTAAAGTGGTCTATCACGGGCCCATCGACGACCGTGTGGGCTATGAAAACCAACGAAAAACTGCCAGCCACGAATACCTCATTGACGCCCTGGATAACGTGCTGGCGGGTGAGAAGGTAGCGGTCAGTTCGGTCGACGCACCGGGCTGCCTGATCAATTTCCCCGATCGCAGCATGAAAGACAAGCACGCCGCCATCGTCTACCGCGACACTAACGCCCAAACCCTTTAGCACACATGTGTCGACTATCACCCGGTCGGCGCTCCGATCAGCGAGTTGCGCGAGCTTCAACAGGCTAAACCGACATCAAGACCTCGCCATTAGCCGTGGCTAATGGCACCGCACTAAGCTGTTATACTTTATAGGCCTTAATCTGTACTTGGTATGTCAATGAAGCCTCGGGGCGACGCCCTTCGAAGAGGGCAGAGAACATGGCTTTAAGCTTGGCATTGTTGGTGATCGCCCTACCGATAAAATAACTGTGTTCATCGTCCACTTTTCGAGAAGTAACATTCAGATAGTTGCCGTTGACTGCATCGAGCCCTTTAAGGCGGTGCCCTAGCCGCGCCAATTGCTCATCACCCGGTTTCCTCCGCGACCAACCCAGTGCTGAGTCGTCTTCGTTAATAACAACATACACCCCCAAACGCGCCTCTATCGTATCGACCCAGTCTTTGTGGTTTTTGTGATTAGTATCGGCTGCAACCAAACAGACATTGTCAAATATGAGTGTTCGCATCATAGAACTCGACGAAATAGTGGCATATTTCAATAAATAATTGCCCATCGAATGACACAACAAATTCAGCGAAACTTTACAATCTTTTGCCAGTAGTCGAGTAAATTCGGCGCGTGCCTGCTGGTGATTGTCAGGGTGCCTTTTTTTGGCTATGACCATTTGCCTTTCTTTTTGTGCGGTGACAAAAAGCCGGTGGTAGCCCTGTATTTTTTCAAGAAAGCGATCCAAGGCACCAGCCGACGCACGGGCATCACGCTTGTCACTTTTATAGCTAGCCATGCCAGAAATGGGGCCACCACCGTTTGCCGGCCATGAAAATGGAACGACGGTAACGTTGTAAAGTGCCTCTAGTTTGAAAGCTGTTTTAATAACGTCTGTCATGTCGTTGTTGTAACCATGCACATAGAATAAAACGTGGCGGTTGTTTTTTACCGATTCCGCAAAGATATCATGAGCAATATATAAACTGGGCGCATCCAGTATCGGGTTGTCGGGGTCGAGTTTATACTGCTTGGCCATGGCTTTTCTTTTGTTCACGGCAATAGCGGTTTCTTTGATCGCCTGTGCCTTAAACTTTGAGCCCGCCCGGGTTATCTTAACCAAGCGTAATTCGTTGGGACCTTTTTCGCTGGCGTCTTTTGAAAAAATACTCAGATCACCACTGTCTTTATTCAGCTGTCGATTAGTGATTGCATACATAGGATTACCCCCTTTTGCTATTGCATTGAAAAAGAATCGTGCCCGGCCTACATTTTTTGCTACTTGTTAGCCGTTCATTCTAATCCCGACAATAGTGCTTTTAATAATCACCCCATCATTCGTTCAGCGGCGATACAATACCCGTGAAAATCTACCGGTACGGCCTAGCCAGCAACGTAGATAAATTAAGACTAGTAAGCTGACTTACAACTCTATACTAATACAGTTTTCTTATTACCGCCTGCTCATGAACGCGTTTACCATAGAGCACTGAATGATTTACCACCATCGTTACTGGCACAAGACCACCATCTCACATATTTTTATTGCGCCTTGAGCGCAGGTAATAGAGCACAGACTCATTGGAAGTGCGCCAACAACGCCACCCTGAATCCAGATAAAAGCGCGAGCGGAGCTTGCTCACGGCGCGCTCACGTTGACACTGCAAAAGGCTTAACGATAAGACAGTGTGGGGGTTTAGATGGCGATGTCTATCTGACTTTGCACCACACTATCGCGGCACTGTGTGTTCTTTTTTTTGGGAGGGGGAGTAATTGTATTACCGGTAACAGGCGAGATTTTTTCTGCAAGAATTTTACCCAAGAATGGATATTCTGTCCGGTAGGCTCTTGCTACAGCTTTTACTACAATTTTTTGCTACAGCCTTTTGCTACAGCTTTTACTACATTTTTAACTATAGTTTTAACTATAAGTTTTAACTACATTTTTAACTACAGCCTCATACTCCGACAAAGTTTGGCGCCAGCCGCCATAGATCAACGAAATTTAGCATCAATGTTCTACTCGACAGCAGCACCGTGACGATTACCTGCACTAACCACCGGCGACAAAGTCGAAGAAAAACACTTCGCAATCTACTGGCACCTCTTCCAACAATGGGTCAACAATAATAACGCCGTCGATGGCAACCGCCAATTCACCAAACCGGCTCTCGGCCAACCGCGGATAGCGGCTATTTAATTCTGCCATCATATCGCGGTAAACCGTTGCTGAAACCTCGGTTGTTTCTTCATCGGTGAAACGTTGTAGCTCACCGGAGAATGTGACTTTTGCCATGAAGACACCACCGCCTATTGAATTGACTCAGTTTATGCGGCTCTGACGGTAAAAACCGCCAAAGCTGCGACCCGGGTGAAACCCGTTACGGCAAAATCACTTCGATCAACTGCGGACCGCGCTGACTCATAGCGGCACCGTAGAGACGATTGAATTCCTCAATAGTATGGGCGCGACTAGCCGCCACTCCCATACCCTGCGCCATCTGCGCAAAGTTCATATCGGGATTGCCGATATCCAGCATATCCAAGGTTTTTTTATTCATCGACTGGGCACCTACCCGAGCCAATTCCACCTGTAGAATCTGGTACTTGCGGTTGGCGAAAATCACCACGCAGATATCCAAATTTTCCCTCGCCATGGTCCACAGAGATTGAATGGTATACATAGCACCGCCGTCGCCGTGCAAGGCTATTACCTTGCGCTCAGGACAAGCTACCGCAGCGCCGATCGCTGTGGGCAAACCAAAACCAATCGAACCACCGGTCAGCGACAGCCAGTCGTGGGGCTCGCTGGCCGCAGTGCTAGCAAAACTGCCTGCACCGGAAGTAGCGGCCTCGTCGACAACAATGGCGTCGGTAGGTAAATAATGGGCTACGCTCTGGCCAACAGTAAACTGATTCAGCTCACCTGTGCCAACATCGGGTTTTTGCAGTTTTATTTTGCGCGGCGCGTAGTCGCTCGCCGACAGCGCTTCGCAGAGCCGAGTTAAAGCCTCGACAGCGTCATCATTGGGCCCTGCTAAGGTGTGCAAGGTGCAAGCCTCTGGGTACAATTCGCTAGCCTTGCCGGGGTAGGCAAAAAATGCCACCGGGGCCTTAGTACCCACCATGATCATCTGCTCGACATCAGCGGTTTGCTCAACAGCCTGCTCAGCGAAATAAAACAGCCGTTCAACTTCGCAGCGACCCTCGCCCCGGGGCCAACGAGTAGTAAAGGTATCGGCCATCACTCGGGCACCACTGGCCTGGGCAATTTTATCAACGATAAACTGCGCCTCTTCACCCAGCCCCATATTACCCAGTAAGATAACGGTGCGCTTGCCATTGCCCAACAGCTGTGCAGCTGTGCTGATCTGTTGCTGGGCAACCCGCGGTATCTCAGCGCTGGCCTGAAACGCCAGAGGCTCTATTGACTCGTCCCAGGCGCAGTTAGCAGGAACAATAAGCGTGGCAATCTGGCCGGGTTTAACGCTGGCAGCCTGCACCGAAGCCAATGCGTCAGCGGGCAACTCGCTGGCATGCTCAGTACTTTTTACCCAGTGGGAAACCGGCCCCGCAAGGCCGATGATATCCGAGGTCAGTGGCGCGTCGTACTTTTTATGGTAAGTCGCATGGTCACCGATAAGATTGATAAGCGGTGAATGGGCTTTTTTTGCATTGTGTAAATTGGCCGAGCCATTGGACAACCCTGGCCCCAAGTGCAATAGCGTACAGGCCGGTTTACCGGCCATGCGGCCGTAACCATCGGCGGCGCCGGTACAAATACCTTCAAACAGCGCCAGTATTGAACGCATACCCTCGCTCTTACCGATAGCGGCTACCATGTGCATTTCTGAGGTTCCAGGGTTGGTAAAACAAACTTCTACGCCATTATTGATTAGCGTTTGCAGCATACTTTCTGCGCCGTTCATAGCTTGTGCTCCGATAATAGTAGTGATGGTGGTGGCGTTAGTGGCAATATTGCCTGCGATATTCTTGGTGGTATTAATGCCGATATTGTCGCTGCATGCTTACCAGCTGTTTCCAGTACTGCCTTCAGGGTCGGGTTAAACGCAGCGGTCATGTGGCGACTAAACCTGTCTTATTGCCGCTAAGCTGCGCGACAACAAGACAGTGCGACTCAGCGTCCCTGAATAGCTTTAAATACATTAGGAGGCGAACAGGGTAAGTCGGTAATCGGCGCTTTAATCGCGTCGCTAACCGCATAACCTGTGGCTCCCAGTGGCGGAATAATACCGGACTCCCCGACACCTCTAACACCGTAGGGATGAAAGGCATTAGGCACCTCAACGATAATCGCATCGATCATTGGCAGGTCTGAGGCTAATGGAATACGGTAGTCGAGAAAGCCGGGGTTTTGCAGCAATCCATCATGACCATAAACATACTCTTCGTTGAGCGCCCAGCCAATACCCTGCGCTGCACCGCCCTGATACTGGCCCTCAACATAACTCGGATGAATAGCCTTACCTGCGTCTTGCACTGCGGTATAACGAATAACATCAACTTTGCCGGTCTCGATATCTACCTCAACGTCGCAGACATGAACAGCAAAACTGGGGCCGGCACCACGGGCATTAATATTGCCCTGCCCGGAGATAGGACCACCGGTACGGTCGGCACCTGCGCAAATTTGCGCCGCACTCAAACGCTCATCGCCATGGGTGTTAACAGCCACACCGTCGACCCAGGCGACCTGATCAATAGTGACATTCCATAACGAAGCCGCGCGCCCTTTCATTTGACGCACAACGTCCTGAGCAGCATGAATAACCGCCATACCGGTAGCGAAGGTGGTACGACTGCCGCCGGTACTCTGGTTGTAGGCAATATTTTCGGTATCGGCAATAATCGGCTTAATCAACTCGGCGGCAATGCCGAGTTCTTCCGCTGCCATTAGCTGCATAGACGCGCGCGAGCCACCAATATCAGGCGAGCCCTCGACAATAGTGGCGGTACCATCGGGGTTCATATTAATAGTGGCGCTGGATTGACCGCCGATGTTAAACCAAAAACCAGAGGCGACACCGCGGCCCTGATCTTTTGCCAAGGCCTGCTGATAATGCGGTGAATTTTTCGCCGCCTGTAAGCACTCCACCAAGCCGATAGACTTTAAGTTAGGCCCATAAATGGTTTTGGTACCTTCCAGTGCCGCATTTTGAATCCGTAAATCGATCGGGTCTCTATTTAGCTTAGCGGCGATTTCGCTGACCACCATCTCACCAGCAAAAGCTGCCTGGGGAGCACCCGGCGCCCGATAAGCAGCAACCTTGGGTTTATTGACCACCACGTCATAA
>JBLHLU010000201.1:0-7339 GCA_047623385.1 Paraglaciecola psychrophila | reverse complement strand
GCTCTGGCATAGTCCGTAGACCAAACGATTCGACCATTGATGTCACAGGCCAGTGCCGACTGGCCTACTTCATCTAAAGCGACCCGCGCGCTGCGAGTTTTACGTGAATTGTTGAGATGTACTTTCACTCTCGCTAGTAGTTCGTCTAGTTTTATAGGCTTGTTGATATAGTCGACCCCACCCGCTTCCAAGCCTCTAATAACGTCTTCACTTTCACTGAGTCCAGTCATGAAAATAACCGGGACATCGCATAGTGCACTACTATTTTTTAGTGCGGTACAGGCTTCGAATCCATTCATGTTGGGCATAATCGCATCCATCAAAACTATGTCAGGCGTTAGACGACCGGCAATAGCTAAAGCCTGCACGCCATCCATTGCAATAGATACGGTATAACCGTCTTTGACTAATAATTCGTTGATAATACCTAGCGCATCTGCCGAGTCGTCAACAACCAGCACAATACCTTTCGATTCTTTGTCGTTCACTATCAAAGCCCTCGCTTACAATACGTTATGATTTGTGAAAATTGATAATTTTCAAGCTGGCTGCGTATTAGGCTAATAAAAGGCTTAGCAGCGGCTGTGTGCTCTAAAGCTTTCAGTATCTTGTCTATACCCTCTAACAAGCCGATCTCTGCCATCGAAATAATTTCCCGCAGATTATCTTGGGAGACGCCGTCAAATTCATCGCATTGGTTGGCTATAAGTAGGGGGTTGCAGTCTAGACTATTACTAGAGGCTACTTCAGTGCTGTCATAATGCCAAGTAAGATGCAGTGCATTGGCAATTTTCCCCAATAGAAAATTGATCCGCAGCGGCTTGGTTATATAGTCATCGTTAGGTGACGCCCTGCCATCTGCCACGGTCACTTCAATCGGGTTTTCATAAGCATCCGCCGATACCATAATAATAGGTGCTGTTATCGCTCTCTTTCGTAATCCCTCCGCCAGTGACCATCCACTCATACCCGGCATATTCACATCTAACAGGAACAGATCCACGTCATTGACACCGGAAAAATTGCAGCAGTTAGCACCATTGTTAGACGCTACAACTAAAAACCCCAAAGGCGTTAATATTTCACTAATTAAGTCACGGTGATCACCATCGTCATCGACCACCATAATGGTCTTGGTTTCACCCTGATAGGAAGCGATACGGGCAATAGGTTCTAAACCACTATCAGGTGCTGCTACACGTGCCAACATAAGTGCCAGCTTAAAGGTACTGCCTACACCAGGCTCGCTGGTACAGGTAATGTTTCCACCCATAATTTCTGTCAACAGCTTGCTGATGGTCAAACCCAGACCGGTACCCTTTGGTTGGGGTATATCCGCTGTTTGGATTCGTTCGAAAGGCTCAAAGATTCTCTCGGTATCGTCTGGGCCGATGCCGACGCCGGTATCTGTCACGGTGAATTCAGCAACTTCGTTACGGTAGCGCACCGCCAAAGATACCTGCCCCTCGACGGTAAACTTAACCGCGTTCGACAATAAATTAATCAGTATTTGTCGTAGATGTTTCTCGTCAGTAATAACGACCGCAGGCAGAGCGGTGCGTGCAATATACGCAAACTGAATGCCCTTAGCGGCTGCTTGCAGACGGAACATTTCGATCAACTCATTAATCAAACTTTGCAGCGAGACTTGGCCCGTAGTGAATTCAATACGCCCTGCTTCAATACGAGATATGTCTAACAGGCCCTCTATTAAGTCAGCAAGATGGTCACCGCTACGACGAATAACCTGAATTTTGTGGCGGTGGTCTGGTTGTAACTGTTGATCTTTTTCTAATAACTGGGCATAACCGAGAATTGAATTTAAAGGACTCCTCAGTTCATGGCTGATACCGGTCAGATATCGACTTTTAGCCTGATTAGCCGCCTCAGCAGATTCCTTAGCCTGTTGTAACGCATTGCCGGTAATATCGTGCGCGCTAATCTCCTTACTCAACAGCTCTGTTTGTCGTTGAGACTCTGCTAGGGATAATTGCCTACTTTCGTTTGCCAGTACAAATAACCAAGTAAGAACGCCGACAATAATAAGTAACATAAAAAAGAGTTGAATTAACGTCGAGGAAATAAGAGATGTGGTTGTCGGGTCAAGCGCCGGTATTTGCAAATAGACTAATGCAAAGAGGGTAGAGATAAGTGTGGCAATTAAAATGAAAAAACCTGAAAAAATCAGCATTCTGGTATTCATTTTCGACACCACTTTACTCGGTAGTATTGCCGAAACCAGTTGTGCTAGCTGATCACCCAATCTTGCATCCGTTTTGCACTGATCATGACAACGAGCTTCTAAGGTACAGCACAATGAGCAAATGGCTCCTCCATATACCGGGCACGAAGCCATGTCTTCTATTTCAAAGTCATTCTCGCAAACCTTGCAACATGAAAGGCCATTACTGGTAGCAATAGCTGAACTAGACCTAGCTATGTAATATCGCCCTTGGGTGACAATAGCGATCAGCGGCGCCACAATAAACGCTGTTGCCAAGGCGATATATTGTGACAGCGCTTGAGCGAGTTCTCCAAATTCACCGGAATAGGAGATAAGGCCTAGTACCGAGGCGAGCAACATAGCAACTACACCCACCGGATTGATGTCGTATAAATGGGCGCGCTTGAACTCAATGTGTTTGGGGCTGAGGCCCAGTGGCTTGTTGATCACCAAATCTGCCACCAGTGCACCGACCCATGCCACGGCGACGTTAGAATAAATACCCAGAATATTGTTTATGGCTTGATAAATTCCTAGTTCCATTACCAATAGTGCAATAACAACATTAAAAACTAGCCAAACGACTCTCCCTGGATGGCTATGGGTCAAGCGTGAAAAGAAGTTGGACCAAGCTATTGAGCCTGCATAAGCATTGGTTACATTAATTTTCAACTGACAAATAATGACAAAAATACCCGCTATTGCCAGCGTTGCCATCGGTGACTGATTCAAATAACCAAAAGCGGTTATATACATTTGTATGGGATCGTCTGCCAAGGCTTCTGGCACACCATGATTAATAGCTAGCACCGCTAAAAATGATCCTGCCAATATCTTAAGTGCACCTACTATAATCCATCCAGGTCCAGCCAGTAGCAGTGCACCCCACCAGCGCCAGCGTGAGCGATAATCTTTCTCAGGTAAAAATCGTAAGAAATCTACTTGCTCTCCTATTTGTGCCGTCAACGAAAATAGTATGCCCGATGCCGCACCAAAAGCGATCGCATTGACGCCGATGCTTCCAAGTGGTGCGACGCCTTGGTACTGCGTCCATTGTTCAACTGCAGACCACTCTTGCCACAAAATAAATACGAAAGGAGACAATTGCAAAACTAGCCAAAGTGGCTGTGTCCACAATTGAAACCGACTTATAAAGGTAATGCCGTGGGTGACTAACGGAATAACGATAAGAGAACTTAGCAAGTAGCCGATGCTAAGCGGCAGCTGAAATATGCGTTCAAGAGCGGATGCCATAATAGCGGCTTCGAGGGCAAAAAATATAAAGGTAAATGAGGCATATATTAGTGAAGCGATAGTGGAGCCAATATAGCCGAAGCCTGCCCCGCGACTGAGTAAGTCAATGTCTACGCCGTAGCGAGCCGCGTAATAAGCAATAGGCAGCCCGGTAAGAAAAATAATCAGTGATACTACCAACGTCGCAGCAATGGCATTATCGAAGCCGTATTGAAGAGTAATAACGGCGCCGATAGCTTCTAGCGCCAAAAATGATACTGCCCCAAGAGCGGTATTTGATACGCTTGCTAAAGACCACTTACGAGCACTTTTTGCGGTGAACCGCAGCGCGTAATCTTCTAAGGTTTGGTTTGCAACCCAGCGATTATAATTTCTTCTAGTCCTCGATACATGTTGCTCGGCCATTTTTATTGCCTGTAAAAAGTCACACTAACGGTTACTAATAGCCCACTGCATCGCTCCGTTTTTAGTATTTGCAATAGTCATGCCACGGTTTATACGTTATATGACGTAGTCAGCTGGCGCATTCATCTAATTTCGGTCGGTAAAAAAGTTCTACATACTCAGCCTCGATTACAACAGATTTATTTGTTTACTTAAAAGAGGCTAAACCATGAGAAATACCAGCATTTCTCGCCCGCACAGATTTATGCGCCGGCGTTTCGTTAAGGGCTTGATGGCATTACCTGCTGCCATTCTTCTGTCCTATGTCAGTCTGACTGCGACAGCGGCTGTGAATACCACAGGCCTAGCAGTAACCGCCGATACCGTAACCGTAGGTATTTTACATTCACTCACTGGCACTATGGCTATCAGTGAAACCGGCGCGCAGGAAGCCGAAAAATTAGCGATTAAGCAAATCAATGACTCCGGCGGTATTTTGGGCCGACAAATTGAAATCATCCAAGAAGACGGTGCCAGCGACTGGCCAACTTTTGCTGAAAAAGCCAAAAAGTTACTGGTTAGAGACAAAGTCGCTGCAGTCTTTGGAGCCTGGACATCAGCTTCACGTAAAGCGGTATTACCGGTCTTCGAAAAGGAAAATGGTCTGCTGTACTACCCCACTTTTTATGAAGGGTTAGAGCAATCTAAAAACGTTATATACACCGGCCAGGAAGCGACTCAGCAAATATTAGATGGTCTCAACTGGGTGGCAAGAGAAAAGAAAGCGAAAACTTTTTACCTCATCGGTTCCGATTATATTTGGCCCAGAACATCAATGAAAATTGCGCGTAAACATATAGAAAATGTGTTGGGCGGAAAAGTAGTCGGTGAAGAGTATAAGCCTCTAGGTAATACCCAGTTTGGTTCAGTTATCAATAAAATACGTTTGAAAAAACCCGATGTTATCTATGCTGCTGTAGTGGGCGGAAGTAACGTTGCTTGGTTTAAACAGTTGCGAGCGGCCGGTATCACTGCCAATAAACAAACACTGGTTACCATTTCTGTTACAGAAGACGAAGCACTGGGTATAGGTGGCGAGAATTTGGAAGGCTTCTATTCCGTTATGAAGTATTTTCAAAGTTTGGACAATCCTAACAACGCTACATTTATCAAAGAGTTTAAAGCCATGTGGGGCGAAGACAGTGTTATTGGCGACGTTACTCAAGCCGCATACCTCGGCCCATGGTTGTGGAAAGCTGCGGTAGAAAGAGCGGGATCGTTTGATGTTGACAAGGTGGTTGAAGAATCACGAAAAGGCGATATTGAGTTGACAACAGCGCCCGAAGGATACGTGAAATTACACAATAACCACCACCTGTGGAGTAAGGCACGTATCGCCAGATGGGAAAAAAACGGCCAAGCTACCGTGGTTTATACCTCTGAACTGATTGAGCCAAATCCCTTCCCCAAAGGTTATCAGTAGGGTGTTATGACTGGCCAATCAAGGATTATAAATTGGCAGGCCAGTCAGTTTAATAACATGTCAGTTTGTTAAAAAGCGTAGATAACATGAGTAAGGCTAACAGGGATGTTAGCTATTTCGTTCATAGATAAAGTTTTTTTAAGCTTAGTCATAACAACGTTCTATTGATAATCATTTTGGTTATTGCAGGAGAAAAACGTGGACAGTTATACCAATAGCGAATTGCTATCAATATTTGCGATGCAGAGTTTCGCTGGCATTAGTTTGTTTAGTGTTCTGCTGTTGATGGCTTTAGGGCTAGCCATTATTTTTGGGCAAATGGGAGTCATCAATATGGCTCACGGCGAATTCATGACAGTGGGTGCCTACACCACTTATTTTATGGCTTCACTGACCGAAACGTATCTACCAGAGCTAATGCCCTACTATTTTGTTTTTGCCATTGTAGTGGCATTTATGGTCGCGGGGTTACTGGGTTACCTCACTGAATTTGCCTTAATTAGGCACCTGTACAAGAGGCCTCTTGATACCCTGTTAGCCACCTGGGGTTTAAGTCTCATTATGCAACAAACATTCCGGTCATTATTTGGCGCACGGGAAGTCAGCCCGACGCTACCCGACTGGTTAATGGGTTCTTATCAGCCTACCGAAACCATCGACATCCCGATAAATGGCATGTTTGTGTTAGGACTCACCGCCGTTGTTACTTTTTCTGTCTATTACCTTATGTACAAGTCGCGCTGGGGACTGAGAGTTAGAGCGACTACTCAAAACCGCGTTATGAGTGGTGCTGTAGGTATTAATACCAAAAAAGTTGATCGCTATACCTTTGCACTCGGTTGCGGTATTGCCGGTATTGCCGGCGCTGCTTTTACCACGATCGCCTCGACCGGCCCAACAACTGGCACCTTATATATTGTCGACACCTTTATGGTGGTGGTATTTGGTGGTGCTGCAAGTTTGTTTGGCACTATTGCCTCGGCTTTTTCTATTGCCCAGGCACAGTCAATGCTTGAGTTTTTTATTAGCGGATCTATGGCAAAAGTTTATACGCTATTTACTCTGGTATTGATCTTGATGTTTAAGCCGGAAGGTTTGTTTGCTAATAAAGTTCGCCGCTAAGGCGCGCCTTATTGCCAATATAAAAGTAATGCTGTAAGCCATTCACCCGCTTACATTGAATAGAAGTGTGATGGAGAGAGTTATGAGTTTCGTATACGAAAAACTAATGGGTGGGAAAAAAGGCCTCACTGGCCTGGTCATTCTGTCGGTACTAATATTGGTGGTATTCCCATTAATCTTAGATTCATTTCGGCTCAACTTATTAGGAAAATATCTGACTTATGCTTTTGCTGCGGTGAGCTTGGTACTCATTTGGGGTTATGGCGGCATACTCAGTTTAGGCCAAGGTATATTCTTTGGCTTAGGTGGTTATGGTATGGCGATGTTTTTGAAACTCGAGGCGTCGTCAGCAGAAAATACCGCTATTCAATCAACCCCGGGTATTCCTGACTTTATGGACTGGAACCAGTTGACTGAGTTGCCTTGGTTTTGGGAACCGTTCACCAGTTTAACTTTTACCATCATTGCTATATTGGTTGTACCGGCAGCCTTTGCCTATTTAATCGGTGCCGCCATGTTTAAACGGCGAGTAGGTGGCGTATATTTTGCCATCATTACCCAAGTTATTGCGGTAATCCTAACGGTACTAATTGTGGGCCAGCAGGGGTTGACCGGCGGTATTAACGGTATAACGGACTTGCGCACATTAAACGGCTGGGATATCACCTCAGACAGTGCCAAGTACATACTCTACTTTGTCAATTGTTTGTTATTAATTGCGGTCATTATAGCCTCCAGGTTTATTCTAACGAGTAAGTTCGGGCGTATACTTTTGGCAGTACAAGATAAGGAGGATCGAGTCAGATTTTCTGGATACGATGTCGCCAACTTTAAGATATTTGTATTTTGTTTTGCAGCGTTGATATCTGCAA
>JBLHLU010000200.1:0-7355 GCA_047623385.1 Paraglaciecola psychrophila | reverse complement strand
GCCGATCTGTGAGTCTGTATGAGCTCGGGTCAGCCACCTTAAGACCTCGTCAATGGCGCACAACGCAATCGCGCACAACGTACAGCGTATTAACTCACCGCTGCGCTGTTTGCAGACAAAGCGGGTATGGCTATAGGTAAGCTATAGGTAAGTTAAGCTACTAGCGCTCGCTGTTTAGATGCTATCTGATCCCTCGGCTCAAAAACATTGTTAGTGCAGCTCGAACCCCGGTGCTGTCCACTGACCATCACCGTCGGCGTCGACAAACACCGGGTTAGTGAAGGCATAGGGGCGATAGCCCGGATACACCGCGCTATAGGTAGCGCTGGGGTCGCCAAATATTTCCAAGGTGACAAAGGCATCACCGGCGAACTGTAGTGGCACGTTGAAATGCTCGCCGTTGGCAATCGCCTCAGTGTGCACGGTGCGACCGTCTATTTGAACATGTAATTCAGACACAGTAATCCATTCCGGCGCAAACACACGCCCGCTGAGAGTGCCCTGTGGTCCTCGGTGCAGACCACCGAGCTCTGCCTCACTGAGTTTGACTTCCAGCAGCGGGCCAGTAGTGCCGTAGCTTGCGCCTGTGCGCAGGGCCTCGGTAAATTCACTGATGTCAAAGGCTGCCAACGTATCATTGTCTAGGCGCACCATATTGCGGGGCAGGCCGACTTGCTGGCTCTTGCCGTGAGAATCACTATTAGCGGTACCGGTTAGCACCACACCCTGGCGCATCAGCGAAAACCAATCTTTACGCAGGGCAGGGGTGCGGGTCGGGCTAAAGTCAAAAGACCCATTGACCAATTCCATGGCGTCGAAGTCGATATCGCGTACACCGGTGATCGGGTCGCGCTCAATCAGTCGTTTGTTTGGCATCTTATGCAGCGGCTGATCAGGTCTAAAGGGTGTACCCATACCAAGATGGTCAAGGTAGGCACCGGTACTGATGTGCTGGTGATAGTCATCTGGCAGCTCAAAAGACAGTGCGTTGGATTCGCGGGCGTGATTGAGTTGAGTGACTACATCTGGATGGCTGGCACGCACGTCGGCGAGTACCTCGCGCAGCCGCCGATTCTCGTTTAACGGCGCGCCGCGCCGAAAGGTATTCGGCTGGTAGCGCAGAGGAAAGAAGTTGGCATGACCGGCGGTCCAGGGCACGCGCGCGGTCTGTACTTCGCTGGTCATCTCGGTGCCGGTGATCACCACTAGCTTTTCCTCGAGCCCCATTGCGGTTACAACGGGGGCAAAGTCGAAGATAGTTTCATGCTCAGCGGCAACCATCACCTCTGCGTGTTCGGCAACAAACGTGCGCACTCGCTCGGTGACCGGGAAGGCATTGTCCATACTCGGTGAGGCGTGCACATGCAGATCGGCGGCAATGTAATGCGGGCTTCTAACGGCGCGCTCCGGCAGTGCTATTGGCAGGTCTATCACTGCGCCTGCCGCCACTTCGATGTCCACTTGGGTGACGGTGTATTCGATACCTCGGGTCGCGAACACCCGATAGCGCCCGGGCGGAACCGCGACAAACTCTGGGTCAGAGGCAATACCAGCAAGAAAAACAGCGGCACTGGGGGCGATGCCGTCGCCGCCATGCTCAATAAAACCGGTCAGAGTGTCGTCTAAATTTGGGTCTGCGGTGGTGCCTTGGCCACGAAAGACGAGGCGCATTGCGCCACCGCGTGGCAAACGGATGCTGGCACTGCCGGCCAGTGTCATGCGGCCAGCATCGGCGCCGGCGGCGGTCACAGTGACTCTCTTTTCGAGCCGCGTAGCGGCCGGCCCGAGCACCCGTAGTCGGTAATCACCGGGGGGCACGCGCAGGGCAAAGCGACCGGTAGCGTCGAGTGTGGTGCTAGTCACCGGTGTGCCGTCAGCCAGATCGACATGAATGCCGGCGCGGGGCTTGCCAACCACGCCGCCAACTACCTCATTGATTACCTCGCCAACTAGGGTCGGTGCACCGCTGAACAACTGATCAGTGATAGCGGCGACCGTACCACTGCGGCCGATCATAATGCGCTCGTCTATCGCCAATACGGTGCCTACATCCAGTCCGAGTAGGGGTACCTGTAATAATTGCAACATGCCCATTTTAGATCCATCGCCAATCCAGAACGTGTCTGTTGGAACAGCAAATGCCAATGCACCGGTATCGGCAAGGGCGAAATGCGGTAGCAGCTGCGTATCGGCACCGGCGATGCGACGGGCGCTGATTAGCTGCCAGCCATAGCTGATAGGTACTTCTGTATGCGGTGGTGTGATCAAAATGATTGTGTCTGCAGCCTTTGCCGCGTCGGCAATAGCGCTGGCTCCGCGGGTAAAGAACAGGGTGTGCTCGAAACCGCTGGATTGCGATAAGTCGGTACTTGAGAATACAAACGGTAGCAGTGAGGCGTAGTTGAAGGTGATGGGTGCATACAGACCAGGATTGGCGGCGTCGTCGTGGCGGCGGACAATCCTGCGTGATATGACCAGTTCGGTAGGGACGTCCATGCTCACCGTGTAGCGGATCTCCACCAGCATGCCGTTTGATCCACCAATAGTGAGAATCGAAGCCGTGTCTTGGCCCTGCGCTATCTCCACCCGGTGAATGTCTACTGGGGTTGCTCGGGACGCATCAAGAAGGTCTTGCTTGGAGACATAATGGTCGTCTGCGCGGCCGCAGAAGCCGATGTCTACCAAGGTGCCGCCGGAGGCTGACAAGTCGGTCTCATGGTCAACTGCAGAGACGATTGCACACAAAGTACCATTGCCTAGAAAGTAGTCGCCGACCCCACCGATGGCGTCGGGCCCATCGCGGCGCAGTTCGACCACATTGGCATCAGTGATGCGCGCAACCTGCACCTGTGCCCCGGTCACTGGCGCTAGTAGCAGCAAGCATGATAATGGCAATAACAACGTCAATAACAACCGCAATAAAAAAGTGTTCCAGCTGATCGCAGCTTGCTGGTCTGGCGCTGCAGAGGATATGAGTGCTTGCCTAGCTGTGCTTTGGCTATCCCTAAGACCAAGGGCTATTTTTAGCAAGTGTATTTTTTGAAGATGGCGGAGGAGATCCGTCAACCGACTGCCAGTACCGATACCGTTTTTTGTCATATTTACCTCGCCAAATAATGTTGAGCGCGGTAACAATTAAATACAAGCGCTGCGTGCTGCAGCTATTTTAGCACCGGCAATGACGATAGTTAGTATCCTTTACAAAATAGTTGGCCAACTTGTAAACATTGAGTTGCTGGTGGTTTAGAACGCTAACATCTTGGTATTGATGTTTTGTTACAAGAGCTGTGATATTGCGGTAATTCATAAGCTAGAATTTCGCCAGGCTAAGTCTATTGCTGGCGTCACAGCTGATAGGCTAAACGAGCCGTTATGTTATTAGCGCTAGAGTTAACTTTTGTCCAGTCATTGATTGAGGCGAATAGATTATTGCAGCAATTTTGGTGCACTCAAAAAAGTATCTGGCAGCTATCGCAGCAAAAAAAGCCCTCAGTCCGGCGGCGTAAAGACGGTGATGACGTGATAGAAAATTCTATCATCGCTAGACAGTTTCTACTCAGTCACACATTTAAAGCGGTTATAGTTTACGACAAAATTGAGACCGGGAAATACTCGAAGATACCGATAAACTGGCTAGGTTGAAACGACATCAATAAAAAACGAGGCAGCCTATTTTTTTTGCGCTCCTTGTTTAAAATGTCGACAGCCGTTTATCTGTCGAGCGGTAGCATATAACGGTGCACACTGCCGCAACCGAAGCTAACGAATACTAGCTCTCTAGAGTGGGTTCTTCGGCCTGTTCAAAACAACTCGGCGCTAAGTTCAAAAATGGCAAAATAACTCCCTTGATCATTTAGTCTACAGTGGTATAACGTTGTAACGCTGACGGGCTTTTATTCAGTGTCTCAATGCCCACAGTCCCATGCTGGCAGCTATGGCCTATTCTGCAAAGTCGTTATTTTTTTCGACCAGCAAACAGTAGAGGGTCGCCAATAGCGGCATAGTTACACTGTTCATCCTTACACTGTTCATCATTACACTGTCCATCATTACACTGTCAATCACTACACTGCCTAACAATAAACAGTCGCCTGTTAAAAATTTATTGATGTTGAGTCCAGCGCTGGTTGCTAAACACGACAGTTGAAGCCTCACAGTCTTCGGTAGTTACAGTGTCTGTCGGCAAGCTTAGAGTGGTCGTGGTTCAAGTACAGAGCAGCTACGGTTTCGGAAAAATACGGCGGCAGCCGAGCCGTTCCCGGCTATTGATTTTTTTTCAGCACAGCATCATTATGATGCTACGTAGTCGCTGTTGTGGTAGCGGTGGTGGTCATTGTAGTAATAGTTGCAGTAATCACTGTAGTGGCAGTTGTAGTAATAGTAATAGCAACCGCAATTAACCGCGCCGTCAATAGCAGCCGATGAAAATGAATGATAGGGTGATTAACAGGTGACTACTAACTGAACTGAACTGAACTGAACTAGCAAGGCCATTGGCGGCATAGGGCGTTGCAATAATGGGAGACTCAGATAGATGAATAACAATAATATTGAAGATCATCTCGGTACTTTAGATTTTAATCCCCAGCAATTGAAAAAAAATATCTTGCGGAGCGCGATCGGCGTATCCGCAGCGATGGCAATGAACAATACCAGCAGGTTGATGCTGAGTTTTCTCATTATGTCGACGATCCCTATGTCGCCCCGGGTTTTATCCGCGAACCGTTGTTTGACGAAGTAGAGGTCGCCATTATTGGCGGTGGTTTTGGTGGTTTGTTGGCCGGAGCGCGTATGCGTGAGGCGGGTTTTAGCGATATTCGCATGATCGAAAAAGCCGGTGACTTTGGCGGTACATGGTATTGGAATCGCTACCCCGGTGCGATGTGTGATGTTGAGTCTTATTGTTATTTTCCGCTGCTGGAAGAACTGAACTATATGCCGGAGCGAAAGTATTCCTTCGCGCCGGAGATTTTTGCCCACAGTAAGCGCATTGCTGATCACTTCGATTTGTATGACCAGGCTTGTTTGCAAACCAGTGTTACTGAGCTGCGCTGGGATGAGTCGATAAGCCGCTGGATCATCAGCACTGATCGCGGTGATAAAATGAAGGCGCAATATGTCGCTATGGCTAACGGCCCTCTTAATCGGCCAAAATTGCCGGGCATTGCCGGTATCGAGTCGTTTAAGGGGCATACCTTCCATACTAGTCGCTGGGACTACCAATATACCGGTGGCGACAGCAGTGGCAATCTCAGCGGTTTAGCTGACAAGCGGGTTGGTATTATCGGTACCGGTGCCACCGCCGTGCAGTGTATTCCGGCGCTGGGTGCCTCGGCCAAGAGCCTGTTCGTTTTTCAGCGAACACCGTCTTCCATCGATGCTAGAAACAATAGCGTAACAGACCCACAGTGGTTGAAAAGTCTAGCGCCCGGTTGGCAGCGGCGGCGGATTAATAATTTTAATGCGCTGGTTAGTGGCGAAGACCAAAGTGAAGATTTGGTTAATGATGGCTGGACCGAGATTATGCGCAATCTCACCGGTATCGCGGCTAAGGCCGCCAGTAAAACCTTAGGACGACGCTTGACCAAGATAGAGCGTTCACAGCTTATGGAGTTGGCAGACTATAAAAAGATGAATCAGGTTCGCGCCCGAGCCGAAGAGATCGTTAACGACCCGGCTACAGCGGAAGCCTTAAAACCCTGGTATCGACAGTTTTGTAAACGGCCCTGCTTTCACGATGAGTATTTGCAAACGTATAACCGGCCCGGAGTCAGTTTGATTGATACCGGGGGCCAGGGCGTAGAGCGTATTAGTGAGCGCGGCGTAGTAGTCGATGGTGTTGAATATGAGCTGGACTGTCTTATTTTTGCCACCGGCTTTGAAGTGGGTACCAGCTATACCCGCCGTTCAGGTTACGATATTTTTGGTGTTGGTGGCAGGGCGCTAAGTGAGCACTGGGCCGATGGACTGCGCACCTTTCACGGTTTACAGGCACACGGTTTTCCCAACTGTTTTTTCTTAGGTTTTACTCAGACCGCAGTGACGGTTAATGTGCCCCAGGCGCTCAATGAGCAGGCCCAGCATATGGCGCATATACTCGCCAAGGTCAAAGCTCAAAATAAAACGGTGGTTGATGTCAGCGCCGACGCCGAGCGAAATTATGTTGCAGAGATTCACCACTTCGGTCAGCGCGGGGCACGATTTTACCGCGAGTGTACCCCAGGTTATTACAATGGCGAGGGCAATGGCATGAATAAGAACGGTTTTTTCAGCGACATGTACGGCGGCGGCGCCACTGCGTTTTTTAATAAGTTACGGCTGTGGCGGGAGCAGGGTGATATGGAAGGGCTGGAGCTTAGTTAGCCGGCGACAGTTGGCGCTGGTGATAGTAAGGCGGTGATAGTAACGGGGTAATAGTCCGGGGTGATAGTACGGTGCTGTTAGAGCAATGGTGCTAGTACGGCGGTGGAAATGAAGGCGCAGTTGTTTTTTTCCAGTACCCGGCTGTTTACCGAGGGATAGTATAGCTCGGGTTAAAACCCGAGCTACACCCCGACCTACACTTCGACCTATAACCCTACCTACAACAAGCGGCTGAGTTAGCACAGCTTTTAGTAAGTGGCGTCCACTAGTTTTCGCTAGCGGTTTCTCTGCTGATCGCCTGCAAGTTTTTAAAACCATCGAGGCCAATAAAGGATGGGACTAATACCCGCGATACGCCAATTTTTTGGTAGTGTTCAATATCTTTGACGCTGTTGATGGCGTTAATATTACAGTTAACGTGAACGGCGATATCACTAGGATCCCGCCCCGCCTCGATCGCCAAACGGTGTAACTCTTTAATCATTTCTTCTAGCACCTTGGGGTCTGAGGTGCCCGGATAAAAACCATCGCCGAGGGTGGCGGCTCGCCGCACTGCCGCCGGGCTATCGCCACCGACGATAATAGGAATCGATCCAGCGGCGGGTCTAGGGCTGACCGTGACCTTGGGAAAGTCGATAAACTCACCGCTGAAGGCTACCTCGGGACCGGACCAGAGCGTGCGTAGCGCCGCCATATACTCGTTAGTCCTGGCGCCACGCCGGGCCCAGGGCACGCCGAGGGCCTCAAACTCTTCCTTAAGCCAGCCGACACCAATACCCAATTCAACTCGGCCACCGCTGAGATGGTCTAAAGTCGCCAGCTCTTTGGCGAGAACAAGTGGGTTGCGTTGCGACAGTATCAAAATACAGGTGCCTAATTTCATGCTCGGCACTGCAGCGGCTACATAAGCCAGCCAAATAAGCGGATCTGGGATAGGAGTGTCGTTGGCCACGGGAATAACACCGTCGGCGGTATAGGGATAGCGTGACTCA
>JBLHLU010000199.1:0-7395 GCA_047623385.1 Paraglaciecola psychrophila | reverse complement strand
GATATTGTTTTGCTGGATTGTAAAATGCCGAGGCGAGACGGTATAGAAATGATAGTTGAGCTGCGCGGCTTACCCAAAAATGAATCTTCTGCCATTATTATGATGAGCTCTTCTGAAGACGAAGCTATAGCGCTGGCTTGTATTAAAGCGGGAGCACAAGACTTTTTACCAAAATCAGAAATTACCGAGAAGCGTCTGCGCCGCTCACTGCAACAGGCGAAAGCTAAATTCGATTTAGAACTTGAGCTACATAAAAGCCATCAAAAAATACAAACGCTGGCAGAGTCCGATCCGCTAACAGGTCTAGGCAATCGATATTTGTTCGATGAAAATATTCGAAGGGCTGTTGCGATTAATCAGAGAAATAACGGTTTTCTCGCGTTAATACTTTTTGACTTAGATAATTTCAAAGCGGTCAACGATACCCATGGCCACTATATTGGCGATATACTTCTTCAAGAGATTGCCGCCCGAATAAAAACTACCCTGCGCGGCAATGAGTGTTTTTCGCGCTTCGGCGGTGATGAGTTCGCGATTATAGCGGGAGGGCTTAAAGAAGTATCTTTCGCCAACAAAATTGGTCAGCGCATTATTGATGTTATGCAAACACCTTTCGAGATAAACGGTCAAACTATCACTAGTTCACTGAGTATTGGTATAGCCATCCATCCAGTCAATTGCCAGACTTCCACTGAGTTGTTTAAATTTTCCGATATCGCCATGTATCGTGCCAAAAAGATAGCCAACAATCATATTTGTTTTTTTGAAGAGGAAATGCAAAATGAAGTATTTCGGCGGTATTTGTTAGAAAAAGAGCTGCGTAACGCGGTGGCGACTGGGGGATAGTTTATATTGCAGTTTCAGCCTATCTACCGTTTAAAAGATGAAGAATTATACGGTTTCGAGGCTTTAATACGCTGGTATGTTAATGGAGAGATTCGCTCCCCAAAGCATTTTATTCCTCTGGCAGAAGAGACCCACTTAATCATTGATATTGGTCGCTGGGTTATTCGAGAAGCGTTTGAAAGAATGTCGCAGTGGAATAAAGTGGGCAACAAGAAATTGACCATTTCGATCAATTTGTCGGCTGTTCAACTCGGTGATAACAGTTTTCTAGAATTTATACGGCAGTTGTTCAGCCAGCATGACTTGAACCCATCGCTGGTTGAGTTTGAACTAACGGAAACTGCGCTCATTGAAGACAAGAGGCAGTGTAGGGAAACTATATTTGGATTGCACCGTTTGGGTTGTTCCATTGCTCTGGATGACTTTGGCACCGGATTTTCTTCTATTGCTCATTTAAAAAGTTTTCCCATTAATACAGTTAAGATAGATAAATCGCTGATGCCGGTTTCTGAGGGAGAAGACGAGTCGTTATTGCGTGCCCTAGCTGCAATGATTCGCACCATGAATTTGAAAGCGGTAGCCGAAGGTATCGAAACGGAGGCGCAAAAAATGCTCTGTGCGGAGCTAGGTGTTGACCTTGTTCAGGGCTATTACTTTAGTCGTCCTCTTGATCACAAAACCATTGAAAAAGAGTTCATTCTGACCAGTTGACAGCTATCTTCTAACCTATACTCAGTGAATCGATACATTCTTCCGTCTTGTAAACAAGTAATACAGGGTGTCGGCAGTATTGGCATTGACCGGCGCGCTGAGGCCCACTCTTGCTTTAGGTTTTCACCAGCAACACGATTGCTATCAATATCAATACCGCCCTCAGGTATCGCCAGGCCACAATAATATGTTGAGTCGAGCTACTTATTGAGAGCTGTTTGGCTAAAGTGGTAATCGATTTAGCCGTGACACTTCTTAAACTTTTTGCCGTTGCCGCACCAGCAGGGCGTATTGCGGTTCCAGCGTAATTGGGCAGCAGTCTGATTGCTAACATTCTGACCGTCTAGGTATAACCAGCGACCTTGTTCGCGTACAAAGTTAGAAACTTCATGTAGTTGCTGCAGCACCCTGCCGCTAGGGTCTTCGCCATTGTCGGGGGTCGGGCTGTAGCTGGCAATGAATTCTACCGTGCCGCTATCGTCTGCTGCGGTACCCTGCTGAGTTTTAATAATCGTTAGCTGTAGCCACTGATCGTGTGCCAGCTCTGCTGAGGTAATCACTTGGCGGGTGCTAGGGTGCTGGCTCAATTGCAAATAGTCAGTATTACCACAGCTAAAAGCGCTGTAGCGCGAGCGCATTAACTGCTCCGCACTAAGCGCCTGACGCTGGCCCTTGAGCAGCGGCTCGCAGCAATCGGCGAAGGCTTTGGAACTACCGCACAGGCATAGCTGGACCGCCCCTGTGGGCAGCTCTGTACTAACTCTATTCATAATGGCCTGTGCGTGGCAGTACTGCCCATAGCTGTTCTCGTTTGTAGAGCTACATGCGCAGCTGCAGCTATTGCTCTGTACTCATCTGCAGCAGCTGTCCATAGCAGTCGCTATCGGCAGCAACCTTTACCCATAGGTGCAAAGATAAGCCGTTTCGACGGTTATCTGCAGGTCAAAGGTTTTATTAGCCGCGACAATAAATGACTGCCCCGCAGTAAATAGTTGCCAATCGCTGCTGTCGGGTAGCTTCACATTCATCGTGCCGCTAACAACACTCATGGTTTCGCGTTGGCTGGTATCAAAGGCGTAGTCGCCTATTGCCATTACACCAACGGTGGCGGGCAGGGTTTCACTCTGGAAAGCGATCGAGGCGACATTGCCGTCGAAGTACTGATTTATAGCAAACATAACAACACCTTTTAGATATATAAATATCCGCAGTGATCATAGCGGACTGTCTGTTTGGCATTATACGGGAAAGAGTGCTGGCAAGACTACCGCAATGCCCATGTCGACATTTACCGCAGCTTCAATACACCTTGGCTTATAGCAATGTCTTAGTGCTGCAGCGAACATTGGGTAAAAATACTCAGCGGGTCTCTATCGAGTATCTTAATTCGGGTTGTTATCGATAAAAAATCACTCCATCAACTAATGCAAGGTAGTGAGTTTGCAGCGAACAATGCGAGCTGTTAGCGGTAGCAAATAATTGTGCTGCCGATAGTGGCGTAGCCGGCCTTGATACCGGCGTTAAGGGGTTAGTGTTCAGGGCCGTCCGTGGCGCTAGGTATTTACTCGGCTAAGTATGCAACAGTTAGGCTTAGTGAATATCGATTTTAGTCGGCTGTTGAATCACTTCTTTTTGCTTGAGAACGGTGAGTATCAATAGGCCATTCTCAAACTGTGCGCTAATACCGTCTTTATCGATGTCATCGCCCAGCGTGAAGCTGCGTTTTAAATCACCGAGATAACGCTCGCTGCGTATAGCGCTTGTGCCTTCGGCAGCATCTTCTGCGGCGGGTCTTTTTCCTTCGATAGTCAGTACTGACTCGTCTACCGATACAAGGATATCGCTCTTGTCGATACCGGGCATTTCCGCGATCAATTGCAAGGTGTCGCCGCAGTCGCTGATATCCACTCTGAGGTTTTCACCCTCAGAGACTGCCCTTGTTGCGGTAGCTGCAGTCGGTGATGTATAGCGGTTTTTTGTACGGCGATGGTTTAATAAAGTATTAAAATCAATAAATGCACTGCGGCTATAAGTATTCATTTGGTGCTCCTGATAGTGATCAAACATGCTCTGTGGATATGTGTCTCAGGATATAAATAAGGGCGGGAAAGAATTTAACAAGTGGCGGGTAGGGTTTTATTTTCACTGTGATTGAATTCTTCGATATTTTTTATTGTTATTATTTTATGGCCTTGAAAAGGCTTTTTTTGCACCCATATCTTGGTCAGTGCAGGCAGCGTGCGACAGTTCTTTTCAAGTGAAATACACTGCAATGGCAGTGCCAAGCCACCGATTACTTAACGCGCTTTTGCCAGTAGGCGGTCTAATGTATTGGCAAATAGTACTTTGTCTTTCGCATCCAACGGCGGCGGCCCGCCACTAACTTGACCGTTACTGCGCATCTCTTCCATAAAGTTTCTCATGCTCAAGGTCTGCTTGATATTTTGCTTGTTGTACAGTGTTCCCCGGGGATTAATGCCGAGGGCGCCGCGCTCAACAATGTCCGCCGCCAGTGGGATGTCGGCGGTGATAACAATGTCGCCGGCGACAACGCGGTCGACAATATAATTGTCGGCGACGTCGAAGCCTGCGGCGACCACTACCGAGTTTATATAGGCAGAAGCGGGTACTTTTATAAACTGATTAGCGACCAGCGTAAGTGGTAGCTGTACTCGTTCGGCGGCGCGAAATAAAACCTCTTTAACGCTGTTGGGGCAGGCGTCGGCATCGACCCATATATGCATAGTGCTTTTCCCTGGTGCCCGCTGGGGGCATAATTAATTTGTTGAGTTTACTGTTTTCTATTCAGCAACCACTTAAAAAGCTGCTTTGTTACGCTAAGGCTCTGGTCTTGTCTGTGTATTTTCATTGTCGCTCTGCTCGAACTGTGCATTGATAAGTTGCTGTATTTTTGGGTTGTTGATCAGCCCCCGGAGCGCCTCACTATTGAGCAGTGTTTCTAGTAGTCCCGGCGGTGAGAGCTCTGACTGCTCGGTTGTGGTATCAGCTACTGTCGGCGGGTTTTGCTGTTTTTTGGCGCTGTGCTGCGCAGCTGCCGCATCGTCTTCGGCTATAGCAGCTGCACTATCACCTAATGACAGGCGTCTGCTGGGATCTGTGCTACTGACAATTATTGCGCTGCCAGGCCCCGTTGCTGTCGATTTGACACTGGCCGGTGCTGCGGTGCGGTGCGCTGCCGCCGAGCGTTGTGCCAGTGGATTATCGGCTATTAGTTGCCGTAAATCAGTACCACTATGTCGAAGCAATTGGGCATTGATATTGCCCCCCACCCAATTGACCGCTTGGCTAAGTGGAATACTGGCAATGGCGCTGTTAGGCGACACCAGCTGATAAGCCCAGGCACCGGTCAGTACAAAAATTGCCGCCACCATGCTATTGGCGACGGCTCCCAGTAACTTGCTAGCGAGGCTGCGGCGTTCAAATAGCCTTTTGAGGGGGGGTATAAGGGTGCTCAGCAGCGCAAAAAGCAGTGACAGCAGTAGTGCGCTGACTAGCATGCAGCTAACAAATATAATTATTGCGCTGCCGATGCCCAGTGCGATGGGCCCCAGCGTAATGGCGGTGTTGGCAGCAATAGCCACAGCCAGATCGTCAGCATAGCGCTGCGACAAATAATAGGTCGCGCCATAGCCCACTAGTCTTGCTAGCAGCGGCACAAAACCCAGAAAATAGCCGCGCAGGGCAAAGACCATCATCGCTGTAATAAGTATGCCTGTTAGCACGACTGCTGCCCCGCAATGGGTTGTTGCTCACTATCGGTTGCCAGGCTTAGGCGCAGTCGATTGAGACTGTCTCGGTCGGCATTGAACAGACCGTGTTCGGTGATTAGGCCGCTGATATACTTAGCGGGGGTCACGTCGAAGGCGTAGTTGGCCACCGCTGAGTGGTGTATCAATTGCACTTCGCGGCGTTTGCCGCCGGCGTCGAGGCCAGTAATATGAGTCAGCTCTCTGGCCGGGCGCAGTTCTATAGGTATTTGCCTCACACCGTCGTCGATCGACCAGTCAATGGTAGAGGCCGGCAGTGCCACGTAAAAGGGAATATTGTTAGCCTGTGCTGCCAGCGCTTTTAAGTAGGTCCCTATTTTGTTGCAAACATCACCATTGGCAGTGGTTCGATCTGAGCCGACCAGACATAGATCGACCAGCCCCTGCTGCATTAAATGGCCGCCAGTATTATCGGCAATAACGGTATGATCGATGCCTTGCTGCTGTAGTTCCCAAGCGGTTAGGTTGGAGCCTTGATTGCGCGGGCGGGTCTCGTCTACCCATACGTGCAGTGCCAAGCCGCGCTCGCGGGCTTTGTAAATGGGTGCCAGTGCGGTACCCCAGTCGACAGCCGCCAGCCAGCCGGCGTTGCAGTGGGTTAATATATTGAGGGTGCGGTCGGCGCCGCGTTGCGCTAGTTGCTGCTGCAACAGGTCAGCACCATGGTTGCCGATGGCCTCACAGCATTGTATGTCCTGCGCATGTATCGCCAACGCTTCGTTGAGCGCTGCGTTGGCGCGCAGACTGGGGGCTAGGCCTTGGATTGAGCGCTGCACTCGCAGCAGTGCCCAGCGCAAATTGACGGCGGTGGGGCGAGTGGCTAGCAGCCGGGTACAGGCCTCACTGGCGATGTTAGCGTCGTCACGCAGCGCCATAGCGAGTGCGAAGGCAGCGGTCACTCCTATTAGCGGTGCCCCGCGTACCTGCATGTCGTTAATGGCTCGGCAAAAGTCTGCCAAACAGTGCAGCTCAACTATTTCAAAGTGATGGGGCAGCACGGTTTGGTCAATAATAAACACCTGCTGCTTTACGGCGTCATACCAAAGGCTGTTATAGGCCTTATTGTTCACCTGCATGCCGGCTGTCTCCACTGATTAAAATACGCCCTAGGGTTACTGGTCTGACAAAATAAAACCCGCCACGATGTCGCCGCAATAGTAGCATATCGGTTAGCGCAGCATGGTTTTAGCACCGCAGTGCTTTGCTAATAGGATTGTTGCGGTATCGGCTAGATCTGGGTTCGAGTTTGATGCTGGATCTGAAGCTGTGAATGTTGCTGTGAGCGACTAATGACGCGAGCTGTTTTTATCACTAGCGGTAGAGGGCTCTGGCGGCGGTAACTAGCCAGATCGAAGCCTAGCAAGGGTGTTTGTTGGCCAGCGCTGAGGCGTTTTATGTGGTCTTTTTTGTGCTGCTCAACGTTGCTACTAAGCTGTTACCACAGCATTACTACAGCATTACTACTCCATTACTACACCATCACTACAACGCAACTACACCATTACTGCAGCGCAACTAAAACGTTACTACAACGGCACTACAACGGCACTACAACGGCACTACAACGCGCTGGCAAGGTAGCATCGGCAGCTATTGATGGGCTGTTAAATACCGCTGCGCAGCGCGCTAGTGCTCGGCCATCCTGTATTGATGTTAATGTACGTTAGTGCCTTGGGCGCGTTATAGTTTCTGCGTTGCCTGGCCTGTTTGCGCCGCTGGCTTTATTCGCTGCACACTTATAGACTGCCCAACGCTGATTTTTTAGCGAGGGCCGTCGCTAAGGTATTGAAAGCGCTAGAACACTCAACCGAAAAACCTGCGGTAACGAACAGCCCCGCGGCCAATGTTGTGCGGCCCAATAATAAGAGAGTTACTATGACGAATAAATACGCATTAACCACCGGGGCGCTACTGCTGATATTGGCGATGCTGATGGCTAATGCCAGTACCGCTACGGCGCAAGTTTACGAGCTGCGAACCTATACCACAATGGCGGGTAAGCTCGATAACCTGCAGCGTCGTTTTCGCGATCACACCGTGGCAATATTGA
>JBLHLU010000198.1:0-7403 GCA_047623385.1 Paraglaciecola psychrophila | reverse complement strand
GTTGGGACACCATGATTCGCGAGTTTATCGATTATATGCCGGCTCGGTTAGCCCACTACGAACAGATGGCGATGCAAAACTCCCTAGTTAAAAAACGCTCGATTGATATTGGTGTGTATACCACCCAAGAGGCGATTGACTGGGGGATAACCGGTGCCGGTCTGCGCGCGACTGGGCTCGACTGGGATGTGCGCAAGTCACGGCCCTACGGCGGCTACGATCAGTTTGACTTTGAAATTCCCACCGCTAACAACGGCGACATTTATGATCGCGCGCGGGTGCGTATCGACGAAATTCATCAGAGTCTGCGGATTATTCGCCAGTGCTTAGAAAATATGCCCGAGGGCCCCTATAAGAGTGAACACAAACTGACCACGCCACCGCCCAAAGAAAATACCATGAAAGATATAGAAACGCTGATCCACCATTTTCTTAATGTTAGTTGGGGGCCGGTTATTCCAAGGGGCGAAGCCAGTAGCATGATTGAAGCGACCAAGGGACAAAACAGCTACCACCTGATCAGCGACGGCGGTACAAACTCGTACCGCACTCGAATTCGAACACCCTCTTTTCCCCACCTGCAACAGATTCCACTGATCTCCAAGGGGCTGCTGATTCCGGACTTAATAGCCATTATTGCCAGCATAGATTTTGTTATGGCGGACGTAGATCGATGAGTGAAACGATGCTAATTCAAACTGATTTGGACTCGGTGTTGAGTCGACAAGAAAAAGCCGAGATCGATGCCGAACTGGCGCATATTCCCTATAAATCGGGGGCCGCCATCGACGCGCTAAAAATCGTGCAGGCCAAACGCCGCTGGGTTTCCGACGAATGTCTGCAGGCAATAGCCCGCTATCTGGAAATGTCCGCAGAAGATTTGGAGGGAGTGGCAACATTTTATAATCTCATTTACCGCCGGCCGGTCGGTGAAAACGTTATTTTGTTATGCGACAGCGTCAGTTGTTGGATCTGTGGTTGTGAGCAACTAAAAGCCAAGCTGTCTAACACGCTCGGTATCGACTACGGCGAGACCACCGCCGACGGCCTCTATACGTTATTGCCAGTGCCCTGTCTGGGGGCCTGCGATCGCGCCCCGGTGATGATGATAGAAGAGCAATTACTGACTGGCGTCGACGACAACACCCTGCAACAATTATTCAGCAACAGGGGCGATAGCTAATGGAAAAAGTACTCACCCGCAATATCGGCGAGCCTCCGGTACCGACTGACATCAATGCCTATCAAGCTAACGGCGGGTATAATGGGCTGCGCAAGGCACTCGCCAGCTTTTCTCCGGCAGACTGCCTGCAGCTGATTAGTGACAGTGGTCTGCGCGGCCGTGGCGGCGCTGGGTTCCCAACCGGGATGAAATGGAGTTTTGTGCCAATGGGCGATAGGTGCAGCCCGGGACACAAATATTTAATTGCCAACGCTGATGAGATGGAGCCGGGTACTTACAAAGATCGTTTGTTAATGGAGTACGATCCGCATCAGTTGATCGAGGGCATGATTTTGTCGGCCTATACCATTGGCGCCGATGTAGCCTATGTATTTATTCGCGGCGAATACCATGTCGCTATTGCACGGCTACGCCAAGCGATTAGCGATTGTCTTGAGCGCGGTCTGTTGGGCGACGATATTCTTGGCAGCGGCTATAACTTAGAACTGCATGTGCACCCCAGTGGCGGTCGCTATATTTGTGGTGAGGAAACCGCGCTAATTAATGCACTGGAGGGCAAGCGCGCTAATCCTCGGGCAAAACCACCGTTCCCGCAAGTCAGCGGGCTATGGGGTCGCCCCACGATCGTCAACAATGTCGAAACACTGTGTAATATCCCCCATATTATCGAGCGCGGTGCCGACTGGTTCAAGAGTTTGGGCCTAGGTGATGATGCCGGTACCAAGATGTTTGGCGCCAGCGGTAGAGTAAATAATCCGGGTTGCTGGGAACTGCCGATGGGCACACCGGTGCGGGAAATTATTGAAGTTCACGCTGGCGGTATGCAGCGGGGTTTGCAGCTGCGCGGATTTCTTCCCGGCGGTGGCTCCACCGACTTTTTAACCGCTGATCATCTTGATTTGGCGATGGACTACGATGTGATCGGCAAAGCCGGCAGCCGCATGGGAACAGGCTTATTAGTAGTGTTAGATGACAAGACTTGTCCAGTGGCTATGGTGCTCAATTTAATACGCTTTTTTGCCCATGAGTCCTGTGGCTTTTGCACACCCTGTAGAGAGGGACTGCCCTGGACCAGACAAGTGTTAGAAGATATTGAACAGGGCCGTGGCCGCCCCGAAGATTTGGATACGCTGGCCTTCCAAGTGAACTATATCGGCGCCATGGGCAATACCCACTGCGCACTGGCTCCCGGCGCGATGGAGCCACTGCAGAGCGCACTAAAATACTTTCGCGAGGATTTTGATCAGCATATCAGCGACGGTTGTTGCCCCTACGGTGGTGCTAACAAAATGGCTGCTCACGCTGATTTGAGCGCAATGTTAGTAGGCGCACCTGACTCAACCCCAGCCAGCCCCGATGCCGAGGGAGTTCAATAATGCCAGTAATCAGTGTAGATGGCCGCGATATCGAAGTTAAAGCAGGCAGTAATTTATTGGAGGCCTGTCTCAATGCCGGTTTAGACGTGCCCTATTTTTGTTGGCATCCGGCCATGGGCTCAATCGGCTCCTGCCGACAGTGCGCAGTGGTGCAGTATCAGGGCGAGGACGACAAGCGCGGTAAAATTGTTATGGGTTGTATGACGCCGGTCGCCGATGGCGCGCGGTTCTCGCTGGAGGCAGAAACGGGCAGCGAGTTTCGCCAAGCTGTTGTCGAATCGTTAATGCTCAATCACCCGCACGACTGCCCAGTGTGCGCCGAGGGCGGCGAATGCCATTTACAAGATATGACGGTGATGGTCGGGCACCGCGACCGGCGCTACCGGGGCCGCAAGAATACCCATCGCAACCAATACTTAGGACCGTTAATACACCACGAGATGAATCGCTGTATTACCTGCTACCGCTGTGTGCGCTACTACCGCGACTATGCCGGGGGTACCGACTTGTCGGCCCAGGCTTCCCACGACCATACCTATTTTGGTCGACATCAAGAAGGCGTGTTAGAAAGTGAATTTTCAGGCAATCTTGTAGAGGTGTGCCCGACCGGGGTATTTACCGACAAACCGCTGCTAAAACACTATACCCGCAAATGGGACTTGCAGTCAGCGCCCTCTATTTGCACGGGCTGTGCGGTGGGCTGCAATACTGCTCCCGGTGAGCGCTACGGCAAACTTAAACGAGTGCATAATCGCTACCATCACGAGGTTAACGGTTATTTCTTATGTGATCGCGGGCGCTTTGGCCTCGGTTATGTCAACGGTGAGCGGCGCCTCAACTATGCCGGCCAGCGACAAGCCGATCAGAGCTTTGCGGCTATTGCGCAGCCGGCGGCGGTGGCGCTGGCTGGGAAGTGGATTCGCGCAGCCGATAACGATAACACGCTGGTGGCCATAGGTTCACCACGGGCCTCGATGGAGGCCAATTTCTTGTTGCGAGAATTGGTTGGAGCGGATAATTTTTACCCCGGTTTCGGCGTCGCCGAAGACCCCGTTATTCGCCGTATTGCCGAGATAGTGACAGCGCAATCGCTACACAACCCCTCGATAAAGCAAATAGAGGCGGCAGACGCCATTTTGATTCTCGGTGAAGACATCACCCATACGGCACCGCGCGTGGCCTTGGCGTTGCGCCAAGCGGTGCGCAATAAGGCGCTGGATTTGGCCGACGAGGCCCGGCTGTTTCACTGGCAAGATGCAGCGGTGCGCAATTTGGCCCAAGATCAACGGTCACCACTGATTATCGTCAGTGCCAGCGATACTCGTTTAGACGATGTTGCCAGCGAAGTGCATTCGCTGGCACCTAATGCCATTGCCCAATTTGGTCAGTCAGTGGCGGCGGCTATTACCGGTAATGGCGAGCCTGCCAACGATGCCGCCGCTGCGGTCGCGGCAATTTTAAGCGGCGCGAAAAACCCGCTAATTATTGGCGGTAGTTCGATGTTAAATATTGCCATCGTCGACGCCGCCCTCGCTGTGGCGCAGGCACTTGACCGAGTTGCAGCAGGGCAACAGCAAAACGATAAGCCTCGTCAATGCATGCTCAGCTACACACTACCGGAAGCCAATAGTCTCGGTTTGGCGCTGCTAGTGCAGCCCAGTTCACAGGGCAACGCTCATGACAGTGCAAAGGGCGACTTACAAGGCAGTAGTAATACCTTGCTGACATTGCTGCAGCGCGCGAACGCTATCGATACTTTAGTGGTGCTAGAAAACGATTTGACACGGCGGCTCAGTCCGGCCCAGTGCAAACAATTGTTAGACCCTATTGAGCGGGTGTTAGTCATCGACCTACTGGAACAACAGACGATGGAACAGGCGGCGTTGATATTGCCCGCCGCTTCGGTGGTTGAATCTGAGGGCAGTTTAATTAATAGCGAGGGCCGGGCGCAGCGCCACTACCCTGTATTTGAGCCTTTGCACGAGCGTCAAGCCTCCTGGCGTTGGCTGTTGGCACTAGCGGCGGCGGCGGGGCGCGAACAGCTCTCAGTGCTGCAACGCTTTGATGAAGTCACCACTGCCTGCGCTGCCAGTAACCCGCTGCTCGCCGGTTTGGTCGAGGCCGCACCAGACCATAGCTTTCGGCAGCAGGGCCAAAAAGTTCCGCGTCAAACTCATCGCAATAGCGGGCGTACCGCGGTATTAGCCGATCAGTCGGTGCACGAGCCACAGCAGTTGATCGACAGCGAAACGCCACTGGCTTATACCATGGAGGGTTTTAGTCGCGACGAGCCCGCCGCCTTAAAACCTTTTTACTGGTCGCCGGGATGGAATTCCAATCAGTCTTTACAGAAGTTTCAAGCAGAGGTCGATGGCCCGCTACACGGTGGCAATGCCGGACGGCGGCTTTTTGAGGTCGGCATTGACGCCGTATCTGATCTAACAAAAGAGCCCTTGGCGGCTGCGGCCGTTATCACAGAACCTGCAATAACGGAATCTGCAGTAACAGACACTAGTAACATCAACACTACCGCAGCTACCGATACGGCCGAGTACTGGCAGCTGGTGCCGGTTTACCGTCTGCACGGCAGTGAAGAATTATCTGTGGTCAGCGAAGAAATAGCAGAACTCGCCGGTGAGGCTTTCGTGGCAATCAGCGCTGCGATGGCCGCTGCGTTAGCCGTTGTCGATGGTGATGGCCTGCAGCTGCGCGGCCAAGGTCTGGCATTATCACTGGCAGTAAAAGTATTGCCACGGTTGGCCGTAGGTGCAGTGGGTTACAGTGCCGGGTTTATGCAGACTGTTGCGCTGCAAGCGGGTGCTCAGGTGACGTTGATAAAAGATAACGACTGGCAGCGAGCAAAGCCGCAGCTTATTGCCAGTGATAGAGGTGGTGTCCATGGATGAGTTAAGTAATACCTCATTGTTTCCCGTCGTATTGGCGCTGACGGTGTTGCTGGGCACGGTTGCTCTGGCGGCGGTGCTAACGTGGTGGGAGCGTCGCCTGCTAGGTATTTGGCAAGATCGTTACGGCCCTAACAGATTGGGACCTTTCGGCATCGGCCAAGTGCTGGCAGATATGCTTAAGCTATTGTTCAAAGACGATTGGATACCACCGTTTGCCGATAAGTGGGTATTTGTTTTTGCCCCGGCGGCTATTGTCGTTGCCATGATGATGGGCTTGGCAGTAGTGCCCTTTGCCCCGGGGTTGGTGATTATCGACGTTAATATCGGGCTGTTATTTTTTCTCGGTATGACATCGCTAGCAGTTTATAGCGTACTGCTCGGCGGACTGGCATCAAATAACAAGTATGCGTTGCTGGGTGGTTTGCGCTCGGCGGCGCAGATGGTCAGTTATGAAGTGTTTATGGGCCTGTCGCTGATGGGGGTGGTAATGATGAGCGGCAGTTTTAGCCTGGTCGATATTGTCGCCGCTCAAGAGGATGTCTGGTTTTGTTTCTCGCAGTTTTTAGGACTGGTGGTATTTGTTATCGCCGGTGTCGCCGAAAGTCATCGGCTGCCTTTTGATTTACCCGAAGCAGAACACGAACTGACCGCCGGTTTTCATACAGAGTACAGCGGCATGAAGTTCACCATGTTTATGCTCGGTGAATATGTCGGCCTTATCCTAATTTCCTGCATGATAGTCACGTTGTTTTTTGGCGGCTGGCACGGCCCCATATTGATTGGACCATGGCTGCCACCGTTAGTCTGGTTCGCCGTTAAGGTGTTTATCATTATTTGCTTTTTTGTATTGCTGCGGGCCGGTATTCCGCGGCCACGCTACGATCAATTGATGTCGCTGGGCTGGAAGGTGATGTTGCCTCTAACCCTAGTTAATTTGTTAGTTACCGGTGCCGTACTACTGTGGATGAAGGGAGCTTAAAATTATGTTCAGTCAATTGCGCACCTTGTGGACGGTGTTAAAACACACCTTTACCCCAGCTGAAACGGTACAGTACCCAGAGCAAATGCCCTATTTAGCGCCGCGCTATCGTGGCCGTATTGTATTGACCCGCGACCCCGATGGCGAAGAGCGATGTGTGGCTTGCAACCTTTGCGCCGCAGCGTGCCCGGTAGACTGCATAGCCCTGCAAAAAACCACCCGCGATGACGGCACTTGGTATGCAGATTTTTTCCGCATCAATTTTTCCCGCTGTGTTATGTGCGGTCTGTGTGAAGAGGCCTGCCCCACCTATGCTATTCAACTCACCCCAGATTTTGAAATGTGTGAGTACGACCGTCAAAGCATGGTCTATGAAAAAGAGCATCTACTTATCGACGGCGTCGGCAAGTACCCGGACTACAACTTTTACCGGGTGTCGGGGCTGCAAACCGCGACTAAAGACAAGGGCGAGGGCGACAACGAGGCTCAGCCTATCGACGTGCGGAGTCTGCTGCCATGAGTGAATGGAAATACGGTGCATTGGCAATGGCAATGGCAACGGTCAATAGCAGCTTAGCCGTTCTTGGGAGTCGAAGATGTTAGAAATTCAATTATTTTATATCGCCGCAACAGTCGCATTAGTGGCAACGATTCTGGCGATGACCCGCAGCAACGCCATTCACGCGCTTATCTATTTAATTGTCTCGTTACTGGCGGTCGCTGTTATTTTTTATCTTATCGGTGCCGCTTTCGCCGCTGCTTTAGAAATTGTTATTTATGCCGGTGCGATTATGGTGTTATTTGTATTTGTCATCATGATGCTAAACCTCGGGGAAATCGGTGATTCCAGAGAACGACAGTGGCTGCGCCCGGGTATTTGGTTGGGGCCGGCGCTGCTGGCATCGGTGTTGTTGTTGGAACTAGCGGTGTTGATTGGCGGTATCGAAGGTCCAGTGTCG
>JBLHLU010000197.1:0-7410 GCA_047623385.1 Paraglaciecola psychrophila | reverse complement strand
TGGCAAAAATATTGCCGATGTCGACGGCCCGGTCAGTATTGAAAGCAGTGAGAGTAGCAATGCCATCATTATGACTGCACCGCCGAGCGTTTTAGCGGCAATGGCGCAGGTTATTAACGATATTGACATCAAACGCCCACAAATATTGGTAGAGGCGATCATTGTAGAAGTTAGCCAGACCTTCTCTAAAACCCTGGGCGTTGAGTGGAGCACCGCTGTTAGCAATGGCGATGGTGTTGAGGCTGTTACCGATTTTGGTATTCAGGCGCTAGCCGCTGCAGCGGGGTCGGGGCTCAGCCTCGGATTCTATCGCAATGGCTCACTGCGAATGTTGATTAACGCAATAGCCAATGAAACTGGTGCCAACATTCTCTCCACGCCCTCTATTGTCACCCTCGACAATCAAACCGCTGAAGTCCTTGTTGGCTCCAATATTCCATTGATATCAGGACAGGCGACCGCATCCGCATCCACCAACTCGCCTTTTACTACCATCGAGCGACGGGATATAGGCTTGAGCCTCAAGGTCACGCCTCAGGTCAATGAGGGACAGTCTATTACTTTGGATATCGTACAGGAAATCGAGACAATCTCTGCCTCGGCACAATTTGCCAATGATATTGTCACTGACAAACGAAGTATCAAGACAAGGGTACTGGTAGAGAGCGACAGTATACTGGTGTTGGGTGGCCTGATTTCTACTGAGATATCCCAGCTGACCAGCAAAGTACCTCTGCTCGGCGATCTGCCATTGCTGGGAAGGCTGTTTCGATCTTCCACCGATCAAACCATAAAGAAAAACTTAATGGTCTTTATCCACCCCAGTATTATCGACACGGCGACTCCAGCCGAGGGCCCGTCTAGCGAAAAATACCGCTATATGAAACAGTTGAGCGATGATTTAAGGGCCGATAACTTAACCGCTAAGGGCAGCTTTGCAAAAGACTTTATCGAGTTCAAGCCTCAAACCAAGAGCCAGTGACAATCGCTGTACTACCAAGCTTCAACCACATCAATACTAAAACGGTAGGCTTTTTTCCAGTTTAAAATAACACCCTGTGTGGTAATGCTCTCCAGCAGTAACTCGGGCAATACTCTGTCACCTTCTGTCATTCTATTCTTATTAATAATAATTGTTCTTCGCTTGGGGTTTTCTGCATAAATATGTAGTGAAAATGTGAGCGCAGGGATCTCTTGTTGAACCGCTGCAGGCAGCTGCCAAAAGGGTATTAGCGGTGCCGGTGCCTCGCCAATGACCCCGGGCGCTGGCACTTGTTCGTTATCGCTATTGTCTACTGTGCCGTCTATTTCATTATCAGCCCTGAACGCAGCACTGTCTGATGCAGTTGCGGTACTGTTAGCTGTAGTTTCGAACGCGCTAAAATAAACAATCCACAGCGCCGCCAAAGCCAATAACAACAGCAAAATGACAATGACTAATTGCAGTATCAAACGACTGTGTAAATATGCACTTTCACGGATCGGCCGCTGTAGGGTTTGCAGGGTCGGACCGCTATTGTCTTGGCGCTCTCGATCAGATTTTTTTAAAGCATCAAGAATATAAGACATAGATCTAGGAACTCGCTGTTGAGATGCAACCGTCTGTCAGCGGCTCGTCGTAGGCAGCGCGAGTTACCGCCCACTCGAGGACAAACTGATCGTCAGCGATACTAATGTTGGCGGGGACTGTTTGAAACCGATAGCCCACAGCGTTGCTTGGGTTTAAGACGTTGCCGCCGGCGGCAGGTTCAATACTGCGCTGCGCCTGGGACGAGCGCCAACCAAAGCTGAGCAGTAACAGTGCTGCCGAGATCAACAGTGCTATGTATACCGGACGCCAGCGCGTAGTCCCAGAGCTTTGGGCAAACACTTCCCGAGAGGATGTTTTTGCTATAGCCCGAGTCACGGTATCTCCATTAGTCGCATAGACGCCTAGCAAAGATCTGTCGCAAAGCTGATTGATCAGCCGCGGAATACCCCGGCTGGACCGGTATACCGCAGCGACCGCCGCCGATGAAAATAATGTCTTACGACAGCCCGCCACCGACAGGCGATGGGCAATATACTGTTTCACCTCACTTTTTGACAGCGGCCCCAGATGAAAGCGCGCGGTCACACGCTGCGCTAACTGACGCAATTGTGGCTTGGCCAGCAGGTCATTGAGCTCAGGTTGCCCCAACAATACCAACTGTAGTAGCTTTTTCTCGTTGGTCTCCAAATTGGTTAGCAGGCGCAGCTGTTCCAATACATCGACCCCCAAATTTTGCGCCTCATCTATAATCAACAGCGTATTACGGCTGCTTGCATGAGCCTCCAGTAAAAACCTATTGAGATCGTCAACCAGATCTCGACTGGTGCGACCGGAATGGTATTCAATATGTAGCTCATCACAAATTGATTGCAGTAACTGATTAATGCTCTGCCGCGGGTTGATGATATAGGCCACATCAGTGTGTTCGGGAATCTGCTGTAAAAGACTGCGGCAGAGTGTTGTTTTACCGGTACCCACCTCTCCAGTAAGCAACACAAAACCACCTTGATCGCCGACCCCGTACAACAAGTGGGCTAGCGCTTCACGGTGTTTTTCACTTAAAAACAAATAGCGGGGATCAGGTGCTATAGAAAAGGGGGCATCGGCAAGGTCAAAATAGCGTTGATACATTTAGCCAACTACCCCTGCAACTCCAGACGGACATTAACCATACCCGCGCGGCTTTGTTGGTCTACAACAATTTCGGTCACTTTAATATTGTACTGGCTGTGCAAACGCTGTAACCATAAAATAATGTTATTGAAGGGCACGTCTTCAAGCCACAAACTCAAACCGTTTTCGCCGACCGGTTCGTAGCGCTTAAAAACAAAACCAAAGGCTTTCGAACTAGCATTGGCCAGACCCAGCAGTGATTGCTCCGAATCGCGTGCAGGCGAGCCATTAGTAGTGGCAAATACGCCTTTGTTCTGTTGCATTAACTGGTGGGTATCGAGTTGGCTGCGATAATCACTTTGGGCCGTATCATTGTATGTGGATGCCGGTACAATTAGACCGAACACCAGTATTGCCGCAAAGATTGCCGCCACTAGCAGCGCGATAATACCTTGCTCACTGGTGCCATAGCCGCGATATTTTTCCAACAACCACTGCACCGAGACTGAATCTTTTAGTTTTTCCATCAACATTATAAACGCTCCACTACCAGTCGGCTCAACATGGTATCACCCTGCTCAGTGGCAGAGTTGACCGTAGCCGCCAAACCCACTTTGGCGAGATTCGTTTTCAAGCGGTCCAATTGATCAATCGTTTTACTTTGCAGTTCAAGTTGCAAGCCATCGACGGTGTGCTCGTAACGCAGTTTTACAATAGAAATATCAGCTGCACCGCGCTTTCCATTGTCTGAAACAGCAAACGCCGATCCAGAAAATTTCGTCAGCAGCGGTAAAAAAGAGCCGTCAGCCGCTGTATCTCCGACCTGGCGAAGGTGATTCTGAAATTGCTTTCGGGGACTAACGATTCGTCTTTCATTGGGAAACAATTGTTTGTACAGCGCAATATTTTGTTCTTCTAGCACTTCCGCCTTGCCGGAAAAATACCAGCCACTGGCCACTGAGAACAGTAAAAAAGCCACCAGTCCCACCGTTGCTACCGCGGCTAACGGCTGCCACTGCTGCCAGCTACCACCGTGCTCCTGCGCAGTGCGGTAGCCACCTTGTAAAAAGTTAGCTATGCCAGTTTCTCCGCTTAGCTTGGCATCGCCGAGATAGCTGGCCAACAGTAATTCTGAAACACTCTCTCGGTACAGACTCTCACGCACCTCGACCGCCTCGTAGTTGTCGCGCAGAAAGCTGGCAATAGCCGCTGCCAGTTTTACACTTTCAGCCTCACCCTCACAGGCAATTAAAGTGACCAACAAACCACTACCGGCATAGGGTGCTGCGTCGGGGCCTGCCTTATAATCAATGGGCGCCGCCTGCGCCATAAGCGATGAGAACACCATTTCGAGATCGTCGACCACCGCTACCATACCCGCCATATCGCCACTGCGAATAATGATGTCCTGGCCGTCTATAAGCACTGACCAACCGTTCCCCAACCTCGGCACTGCCAGAATATCCGGGCAAACGCGATCCGGTGACAATTGGTTGCTGTGCAATATATCGAGATAGTGGATCAGTAACCGGTGACTAATTACCATCACATCGACTTCACCGCTGCTCAGGTCTAGCGGTTCAGGCAGCGCCAAGTGGACATTTTCAAGTTCGTCAGCCAGCAAGTCTTCGACTAGAAAGGGCAGTGCTCGGCGTAGCTGCCGGCTATTAGTGGTCGGAGTTGGCACCTGGCACAGCAGCACATCGAGCCCCGGGATAAGCACACTGACAGCACACTGGCCAATAACATTACCATAACCGGCGCTGAGCTCAGCGATCGAACTGACCCCACGGCCAATGATCGCACCGAGTTCGTCAAGTGCGTTCCAGGCAACCACCGAGGCACTGTTGAACTCACCGGATTGCGGTAATATGCGAAGGTTCAAATGCTTGCTGTGCTCGTTCATAAGCCTGTCTTTTATCGTTGGCGGCGCGCAGCGATAGTATTTCTGCTGAGACGCCATTTAATCTCGTAATTGCTGCCGTTTAAGCACCCGCAGCTCACCGTCTTTCGCTGTACGATATAGCTGTGTTGTGAGACGGGCACTGCGACCGGCGAAGGTCACGGTCACCGCAATTTCAAAATATTCACTGCTGACAGCCAACCTCGGGCTGAGCGTTTCCAATACACTACCGACGTCACTGCCAATCCAGTTGGCCAGCGAAGTAAAACCGCCACGGCGCTGAATCGCATCGATCTTTTCGAGTTCTGCCGCAGAAATGGCCGGGACTAACGCTTTGATTAGTTTAGCATCAAGCGTATTGATATTGTATGTTCCGGCACCATTGTCACTGTCGACCGGCAAGGCTACGACATAATCTTTTAGCACAGCATAGTCATTTTGGTCGAAACCGGCCAGTAGCCGCAGTTCACTGAGGTCTGCCAGAGGACGATTGGCGGTCAGATAGCCCTCGCCGCTGTAGCGACTATCCTCGGCCCCACCGGGCACTTCAAAGCCATCGGCGTCCAACCAGTCGGTCAGCGCCGGGGTATAGTTGCGAGGAATACCTAGCGCGGATACCAGCGACGAAAAGGTACTGACTGCAACGGCGTCAATAGTGCCGTCAGCACCGACCAAACGGTTGAGATTAAATCGCCCCGACAAGTCGACAATTGCGATCGTCATGGTGCCATTTTCAATCTCAAACCCACTTTTCAACAGCGCCCATTCATCACTCAGCGTATCGGCTGCGACCCCCTGCGCACTGGCCTCCATAAAATCACGGTGCAGTATTTGTTGCCCGTAAGCCTCTCCCGACAAGGCATAATAATAAGCCTGCTGGCTATTGAGATAGTTTGCGGTTTTGCGAATATCCAAGGCATTGCGGACAATGATTTCACTGGCTATAACCGTAGCCAGGGCAAATACTAGCAGTACACTAATAAGAGCAATACCCTGCTGGCGGCTCGATTGCGCGATCTGCGCTGTGCCCATCATCTAGTTAACCTTGAATAGACGGTCAATTTGACCGAACTGGGCGTGATCGATACGCACCTCAATGGCCAGCAATTGCGGCACCGGTTTGCTGGTACCGTCGCCGTTGCGGGCGCCACTGGCCGGCGGCCATTGGCGCTGCTCCCCACGGTCGCTAAATACCCGCAGTTCGATCGATTCCACCGCCGCCAGCAGCGCTTGCACCTGCGCTGCGCTGCTCCCACTTCGGTCTAAACTTAGCCAGTAGTGGCGCAGCAGATAAGTCCTTTCGTCGCCAAAGAATGGGCTAGTGCTGCGATCGCGATAGGGGTGCAGGCCGACCTCATAGGCAACACGTTGCAGGCTACTGCGTGGCAACTGCAAAGGATTTGTGCGACCAGTTCGGGTCAGTTCCAGTTTGAAATCACCACTGTTAACCAGCAGCGCGGGAAGTTCAGCCCCGGTAGACAACCGAATAGGTCGGGCTACACCTTGTTCCAGATCGCGCCCCATGATTAACATGGCTTTTTGCAATTGGCCCAACGCCACCGAGTGTTCGTTGGTGATCTGCTGGGCGCTGATAACAGACGCTAGCATACGGTAAGAAGCCACCCCAATAAGGGCAAATATACTCAGCGCTATCAGCACCTCGAGAAGGGTTAATCCGGCTAAATAGCGGCGTCTAGCTAATGATTTTACTGCGACAATCATCGTATTCGCCCACGATAAATGACAAATTCTGCAAGCGGCACTGGTTTATTCGACGCTGAATCAAGGGCTACTGATACTGTCACTTTACGCATCAGCGGATCCGATGTTGTGGTCACGTCACTGCTCAGCTGCCAGTCTTGACCGGCCATTTCAGTGCGCTCATTACTGCTGCCCAGTGCCGGCCAACGCTCGGCAACGCGGTATTGTGATATGCGCTGATCGGCAACTAGAGCGGCCAACGTTTTTTGCTCGAGCAGCGTTAGGTTGACGGTACCCTGGCCGACCTGGCGAGTAACCGCTAGCGAGGAAATAGCCAAAATAGTCAAAGCGATAAGGACTTCTAATAAGGTAAAACCTTGGCCAAATCGGCGACAGCTCACTGGATAAAGATCCCCGACACGCCATCACTACTGACCGTAAACTGACCGGCGCCGGCGCGACTAAGCGCAATACGAAAAGGCGTGGTCTCGCCACTGGACAGCAGTAACAATACCGGTCGCTGGGCGCTCTCGGTGCTGCGGCCATCTGTTTGCTGTTGCCGCAACTGCTGCGACTCGATCGACTCACCCTCCAGTTCAATGAGCAAATTAATATCCGGTGCTAAGGTGTGGGACTTATAGGCCGGTTCTTCCATCGGCAGCCAGCGTAAAGCTTCTAGATCAAAATACAAAAATCCATAGCCTTGTTCAGGTAGCGCCAAAGCAAATTCAGTACCTTGCATAACTGCCTCGTCACTGAGTGTTTGCAGCAATAACTGCAGTCGCGCGGCCTCTCGCTCCAGCTCTCGCGCCGGATTCGCACCAAAGGACAACATCGCCATACCGGCGATCACCGCCACAACCACTAGGGTAATCATCACCTCAACCAAGGTAAAACCCCGGTTCACCGGCGCTAGCGCGACGCGGCCAGTGATCGCTCCCTCACAGGTCGCCATTTATTGGTCCCAATTGCCGATATCGCTCTCATAGCCCTCGCCGCCTTCCTGGCCATCGGCGCCCAGAGAATAGATATCATAGTCGCCGGTAGTGCCGGGGCTGAGGTACTGATACTCGCCGCCCCATGGATCCTGTGGAATACCTTTTTTTAAGTAGCCCGAGGGATTCCACTTTTTCGGTTCCGGTGAGCCACTGGGTTTTTCCAC
>JBLHLU010000196.1:0-7421 GCA_047623385.1 Paraglaciecola psychrophila | reverse complement strand
TTTCCGTGAAAACATAGATGCTATGAAAATATAGATTCTGTAAAAATACAGTTTCCATGAAAATAGTACTGAATAAGTACTGTTAAAAAAGCCACTTTTCACCTCTGCCATATGGCCTAATTGAAGCCTGCTGAGTTTATTGGTAGTACAGTAGTTGCGGTTGAATTAGCTGCTGGGTACAGACTTTAACCGTCAGCCTAGAGCGCAAAAATCCTTTCAATATCGTGCCATGTTAGATGATAATTTTGATGTTGGGTTGGTGAGAGCTGATCAGTTTTTAGCTAGAAGATAATGGTGATGGTAATTTTTTCATAGCCAGGGCACTACCACTATTAGCAGGGTAGAAAAGGCGCATTTACATGAGTGGCTACTGCTATGAACTCTTCACTTTGCTCCCTGTTTTTATCGCTGAGTGGGTAGAGACAGCAAGATTGCCTTCGCACGTTGGCGCTGAAGACGCGGGCATTGTCAGTCGGATACTAAAATACAGTTGAATGCGCAGCAATGTTTAACAATCAGCCAGTGGCAATAAGGTATTTATGAAGATGGAATATTAATGACTAAAATTGTATTGAGGGAGGAGCTTCTAGACTATTGGTCTGCGGAGAATGCTTTTGATCATATTCGTAAAATAGAGGGTGAGATTGCCAAGGCAAAAGACAATCGCCGGGTGATAAAATTTGAGCTCAATGATCGCACCTATTACCTAAAACATCACGTGGGCATAGGTTGGAAGGAATACTTCAAAAATATTTTCCAACTCAAAATGCCGGTACTGGGGGCCAGTAACGAATGGTATGCGATCGAGCGTTTAATACCGACTGAAATTCCTGTAATGACGGCGGTAGCCTTTGGTCAACAAGGTCTTAATCCAGCAAACCAAGAATCATTTCTGATTACTAGAGAGTTAGAAAATACCCTGAGCTTAGAAAAATTATGCGAGACATGGAAGCAGAGCCCGCCGTCTTATAAACTTAAAAAAGCGCTGATAGAACGCGTTGCTGTTATTGCTCGTATTATGCGCGAGCAGGGTTTAAATCATCGCGATTTCTATATTTGCCATATGTTATTGGATATCAGTCAGGGTCGCGACAACATTGATCCGTCAGCGCTACGCCTATACTTAGTCGACTTGCATCGTATGCAATTGCGTCGCCGTGTGCCCAAGCGGTGGCTGATCAAAGATATTGGCAGCCTGTACTTTTCGGCCGCGCATATTGGTCTAACAAAGCGCGATATTGTACATTTTATCCGTAGTTATGAATCCTATGGCAATAGGCAGTCGGTACGCGGGCTGCTGTCCAGCTCTTTCTGGCGCGGCGTAAATAAGCGAACGCACAAGTTACACCGTAAAGATTTCTCCTGTGATCCGGTGCTGCCGTTGTGATTGATGCCGGCAATGCGTTAAGTCAGCAAGATTTACAGAAGGCGGCGGCGGCGATTGTTGCCGGCGCCGGCGTTGAGGATTGGTCTGCTTTCCCAAGTTCGAAATATGCATTGGTGTATAAACATAAGTCCAATATTTTTTTGAAGTGTTTTCTTCCTCGTAGTGGCATGGAAACGGTAAAAAAATTCTTCCGTGGAAGTCGCTGTGTTCGTTCCATCCGCGGTACAGATTTATTATTAAACGCCGGTCTACAGGCACCTGCAACAATTGCCCGTGGTAAAACAGCTGGGGTCGAATGGTTGGCGTCACAGACGGCAAGAGGGGTTGGTGTTGCCGATTTTTTAGCCTATCTAACCACCATTGATAATGACATAGGCGAGAAAATAAGATCGCGGTTAATGGCCGAGCTCGGTAGACAAATAGCTAGGTTGCATCAGCAGAAAATAGTGCATGGTGATTTACGTCCTAATAATGTGATGTTATACCTTAAACCGTCGTGGAGTGAGCGCTTAGCCACAGGCGGTGAAGAAATACTGCAATTGACATTTATTGATAATGAGCGAACCCGCCGCTATTGGCCAATAATTCCAAGGCGAGAGCGCATTCGAAATTTGGTTCAAATAATGATGATTTCCGATCGTTCGTTGAATCAACAAGAAAGGGCGCTGTTTATTTCCTCCTATAGCCGCTATTGCCCGATCAATACCGAAGCTGCCGCTAAACTCGAGCACACGGTGATGGCTATTGCCAATACTCGGCTGACTGCAAAGCGCTATAACGAGCTATTTGACCAGGTATTACCGGCGGTACTTGAACGGGTGCAAACGACTAGCGATAATCACTGCGACTAAACAGTTTGCAAACACTGTGGTTCAGCTCGTGGTTAGACATTGCGCTGCAGGCGGTAGTGGGTCACTAGTTGCATCGCCACTAACAATAGTGGTTGAGATTTTTTTGTTACTGCAGTTACTTGATGTCGGTCACCTGCTGATAGAACTGCTGGATCGACCGGGCCGTTTTCTGCCAAGTAAAACGCTGCTGTACTCGCAAGTGAGCGTTTTCACCCATCACCTCGAGTGCATCGCTAGCCATCGCTTGTTGCAGCCCCCTACATAGATCGTCAGGGTCTTTTGGCGCAACTAAAATACCCTGTACACCGTCGTCAATCAGCTCAGTAATTCCACCTATGCGGGTGCCAACAATAGGCCGTGATGCGGCCATGGCTTCAAGTCCGGAAATACTGGTGGCTTCTTGCAGTGAAGGCAGAACTAATACATCGCATGCAGCGAGATAGATTTTAAGTTGACTGTTGGGGACAAAACCTTCAAGTCGATAGCGGTGTGTTGCATTACCGCTGTGTAAAATCGCTTTGACAGTAGCCGATTCCCGGTCGCCATCGATATTGCCACACATAATACAAATAAAATTATCTGTCTGTTGGTTGAGTTGTACTAACGCCTGTGCGAGATAGTTAACGCCTTTAACCGGTGCAAAGCGCCCGGTATAAAGAATAACAAAACAATCATTTTTGATGTCTAGTTGTGCACGCGCTACGCTTTTCTCAACGCCAATAAATTGCTCAATGTTGACCCCGTTGGGTATATTGATAGTGTTAGCGACATTAAGAAACCGAGAGGCCTCAAGGCGATCATTGGAAGCAGTCAATAGGCCATCTATTGCCGCAGTGTAAAATTTCATTTTTTGACGCCAAAAAAAGGACTCCGACTTTCGGCGGATAAAGCGACTGGAATGGTTAGTCCATAGTATTTTTCCAGGATAAAATTTTCTAAGTTTACGCGTGCTGAGTAACAGTGGATCCATGGTGTGCAGGTGGAGAAGGTCGGCGGGAAAAGCGAGTAAGTTTTTGGTGATTGATTGAGCCAATTGACGAGAAATTTTAAAGCTGCCTCTTAGAGCTGGGTCCACATCGATAAAACGAAGTGGGATTTCACCCATCGTTGAGACGGCTGGCAACTCATTTTTTCTATCCCAGTACCAAATTTCAACATCGTTGCCTTGTGCAATAAGCGCTTTTGACAATTCGTAGATATGCGAGGCGATACCGCCAATGTTGGGCAGGTAGTCGGATGTGAGCATCGCAATTTTCATCTTCGTCTCCTGGCTCAAAGTCAGTTAAGCTATGCTGGAGTTGGTCAGCTGCTGATTAAAGTGAGAGATAAAAAATGCACACTCCCTGCTGCTTAAATAGCGAGGCAGACGCTGCTTGAAGTGATCGATATTTTTGTCAGAGTCGCCAGTAAAAAAAACATCCTCAAGATCGATAAGGCAAAAACTAAATTCCCCGTTAGATTCCCGCATTAATACATTGCGGGGAGAGTAATCTCTATGAAAGACGCCGTTGGTATGCAGGTTTTTGGTAAACTGGGCAAAAGCCATTGCTAGTTTCGCCAGACGTGGGGAGTCAGCAAGATCGGCCGACTCAGTTTTCCAGTCTTCGAGCACCAAGTTGATTTGCTGGTAGCCGTCAATCAATTCCATAATTAGAATGGGTGAGGCAAGTGCCCCTTGCATGTATACGCCCAAAACGGCGGGGCAGGCAATGCCCAGCTTCTTAACGGTAACACCATTGCGGTAGGCAGAAAAAGCACGTCCTATGCCCCATAGGTTTTTCAGGTAAGACAAGGGGCGCGTATCGTGAAAAAACTTTGCGCAGCAGCGGCGCTGGCCGATTTCAACCAGATAAACATCGGCGCGATCGCCGCCGTGTAATCGTTGCAGCTGACCCTCGCTCAGTGGTATTTGGTAGTGCTCGTTGTTGCTTAAACCCACGGCTGCTGGCGCGTATTGATAGATAGCTTTGGCAGCTGCCAAAATCCACTCTCGATCGGAATTATCCGGTAGTCTTAGCCGCATCAAGCACTACCTACCGTTTTAGAAATCACCTTGAAGGTTTTCTTCATATTGTTTTCAAATGTCCAGTTGGCAACAGAATTGGCGATTAGCGTAACATTGTTAAGCCGCAAGCCGCGGCGTATTGCGTCGGCAAGTTCTTCGGTGGCATCGGGGCGAGAAACAACATAGCCGTTAATGCCTGGCTGTATCGCCTCGTGAGATCCGGCCCAGACAGTGGTGACATAGGGAGTGCCGCAAGCGATAGATTCTAAACCGACAAAACCAAAAGAATCAAACCACGTTGGCAGTACAGTTAGATCCAGCGCCTGATATAACGAGGCTACATCGGTAACGCCGCCAGCAAGAATAACGCGGTCGCTAACCTTGTATTGATAGGCCATTTTTTCCAATTTTTTGATATTGTCTCTGCCGGCAACTAACAACTTCACCTCAGGCAGTAGCGCCAGCGCCTGCATAAGCTCTGGCAGCCCTTTACGTAGCCAGCCGCTGCCAACAAAACCTATCAGTGCCTGCTCGGGTGCGATAGAAAATTGCTGACGTAAGCGCCGGCGATTAATATCGCGGTTGAGAGTAGAAAATCGTAGCGGGTCAAAGCCATTGTGGATGACATGGATCTCTGAAGTCAGATTGGGGTAGGCCTCTTGCAGGTCATTTTTGACCATTTCTGAGTTGGCAATGAGGTGCTCAGTTGCAGTTACGCAACGTTCTTCCATGGTTATGACTGCGGCCTGATCCGAGCTATACTTATTGAACAAGTTTTTATACCAGGGCTCAAACAACCTGCGGCGCTGAAGCCAAGTAGGGTACAGTCCATCGCCGCCGCGCCAAATATCCTGACTTATCGTTCGCTCAAGGCTAAAGGTACAGTCAAAACTATTGGCATCGACACAGCGCTTGACCGAATCAGCGAATGAATGAACACGTGTTTTTCTAGACAATTTGTTGATGCCTACGCGGTGAAATTCAATATTCTGATCCTCGCCTTGCCAGTGGCTAGCTATCAAGTGCACCTCGTGCCCTTGTTGAGCACATAGCGACATCAGCCCAGCTACATAGGCTTCACCCCCGCCGAACTCCACGTATTTCTGTTTGATAAAAGCAATTTTCATAATGTTGAGGCTAAGCTACTGAAGCATAAGTCGATTAATGGGCAAAAGAGTCGCTGTTAAGATCGCCGGCAAGGTTTATAGGCACAGTGGGTCGGCGAGAGATGTTTATGGCATCGGCCCAGCTGGACTCAAAATATGCTGCCTGTATTAGGACCTCGCCAGATTGGTGATGGTGGACAACAGGGTCGAATAACAATCGACAGTGTTATAGGCGAATTGGGTATGCACAGGGTACAGCCGTATGGGAAGTGAGCGCAATGACGGCGGTGAAATAGTCGTGTATTGCCACAATGTAAGCCACCGCCTCGGCGGCTGATAGCATAGCACCCCGGGTAATCCTTACGAAGTAAAACCCGATTGCCGCCGGCCTATTGCAGGGCTTTAGTGGCGTCGTTTGTCTAGTGCGAAGCGACAAACTATGTTGCTGCTAGTCACTCTAACCTATCGCTTTACACTGCTGTTCATCAAGAGCAGTAACGCTTATCGAGTATGCAAGTACTCACTTTGTGCCGATAAAGACAGCCAGGTTCGCTTACCAATAGCTTGGGCTAGGTTGCTAATCGAGTCGCGCTGGCAGCTGGGGTGAGGTGTGTAGCGTATCCAACCAGCGCTGGCAATCGATGGTATAGCAATCACTGGCGCTGCTAGTAGGCAATGCCCGCTCAGATTGGTCTGCAGTAGTAATAGGCTTGCTGAACATTGACATGACCTGCTACAGGACGATTTCAAGCTGTTTTTTCAGCCGGGCGCGCAAGTGCTGCGCGCACCGAATTGTCAAGCCCGCGCATGCTGGGGCTGAGTAGAAAAAACAGCAGCACCGATATCAGTAGTCCGACGCAGGCTCCCAGAACGGCCTGCGGAGCCCCTAAATGCTGGGCGGCAAAGGCCATCGGAAGCACACCCAGCGGGGTCAGGCCAAAGGACATCATCATAAAGCTGGACACCCGTCCGCGCACGGCGTCGTCGACTAGCAGCTGTATTGAGGTGTTATTGAGGGTTTGGCAGGCATTGGCAAAGATGTTGGCGATGAGTAGCGGTATTAACGCCAGATAAAAATTGTCGCTGAGGCAAAAAAGGCCCAGAAAAAGCGCGAAGGCCAGCGCCGAAAAAAGCATTAGCCGTAGCCTAGCGGGATTCTCGCCGCGCCGGGCAATCCACACCGAGCCTATAACCCCACCGATACCGGTGGCAGCCATCATAATGCCAAAGCCGCGCTCGCCGACCTGCCAGACTTCATCGGAAAAAACCACCAGCAAATTTTGAAAGGGCATTGCCAAAAACATCGGTATCAAGCCGAAGATCAAACATACCAGTACCGGTTTGTTAGCGGCAACATAGGCAAAACCGTATTTTATCTCCCCTAATAGGGCCTTCTGTTCACTGTGCACGGCACGGTTTTTATTAACGGCAAACATAGTACCCACGGCGATTAAGTACAGTGCGATGGAGAGCATATAGGCGCCCTTGATATCCTGAAAGTTAATCATGATACCCATGGTGGCGGGCCCAGCCACCCGGGCCAGATTCATGCCCCCGGCAGACAGGGCCATGGCATTACCCAACTTGGCCGGACCCACCGTATGGTAGACCAGCGCCATTCTAGCCGGACTTATAAAGGGAAAGGCACAGCCCGCGACAAAAGCGGTACACAGCAAATGCCAGTATTCCAGTTGGCCACTGAGTAGTAATGCCAGCACAAATAACTCGTTGCCGAGGATTAAACTTTGACCAATGATAACCAGACGGCGGCGCTCGACCCGATCGGTTACCGCACCGCCGATGACCGAGGCTACGAGAATGGGGATGGCGACTACCAAGTTGATAGTCGCCAGTGATAATTCACTGTGGGTAAGATTCCACGCTAGGAATGAGCGGGTCAGTATCTGTCCTTGCATAGCGAAGAAAAAGGCGAAGTTGCCAAAGAATAGCCAGCGGTACTGAGGATTTTCCAGCGAGGTCAAAAAGGCCGGCCAGCGAGAAGTGCCAGCGGCGCTTACCTGACTTTCTCGATTGCCGTCGACGGCTGTTTTGGGTTCTCGCATCGGTCTGTT
>JBLHLU010000195.1:0-7477 GCA_047623385.1 Paraglaciecola psychrophila | reverse complement strand
CCTTGCAGCAACATAGTGGTAAGCGCCAGTACTCCGAGGATGTCACCGAGGTGCTCAATGATATGGCGGCGATTAGCCAAGTCAGTCTGACTGAGCAAGACGACCAAGAAGCGCAGCGAGAGCGAGACTTTTTTGAGCTCTGTGAATACCTGCGGCTGGGGGCGATCACTATTCATTTGGAATGTCAGCAGAGTGAGCCGGCGGTTGCCTCCGCTGGTGCTGCGCCGGCCGGTGAGACCGATGCGGCGATCGCTTCCCCAGCGGGTCTATTTGCCGGTCGCAGCGATGCCGGTAAATTGCACTGAGTCGGTGGCTAGCGCATGTCGACGATAACGCAGCGGATTGATAGAGCGGCAGCGCAACAAAACGGCAACCTAATACAATGGCAACAGTACGGTGGCAATAATTCAGCGCAACAATCACGACTGCAGCCAAACACAGGAACATACAAATACTATGAAAATTAGCAAACAAGAATTTTCCCGCCGTCGCAAGCGGCTGATGGCACAACTGGAGCCCGGCAGTATTGCGATTATTCCCTCCGCAGACGAGCAGATTCGCAATCGAGATTGTGAGTACGCCTTTCGCCAAGACAGCGATTTCTATTACCTCAGTGGTTTTGCTGAGCCCGGTGCGGTGCTGGTATTAATGCCCGGGCGTAAACACGGCCAATACATTATGTTCTGCCGCGACCGCGACCAGAAGATGGAGCTGTGGAACGGCTACCGGGCAGGCCCTGAGGGTGCTTGCAGTAGCTACGGTGCTGACGACGCTTTTCCGATCAGTGATATCGACGATATATTGCCCGGGCTAATCGAGGGCCGTGAGCGGGTCTATTATGCCATGGGTCGCCACGCTGACTTCGATCGCCAAGTGATGGACTGGGTCAATATTATTCGCTCAAAAGTTCGCTCCGGTGCGCAACCCCCCGGCGAGTTTTTGGATCTGGACCACCTGTTGCACGATTTGCGTCTGTACAAGAGTGCCGCGGAGTTGCGGATCATGCGCAAGGCCGGGAAAATCTCGGCTGCGGCTCATGTTAGGGCTATGGAGTTTTGTCGCCCCGGAGTCTATGAATATCAACTTGAGGCAGAAATTCTACATCAGTTCGGTCTTAACGGTGCCCGTTTCCCTGCCTACTCTTCGATTGTCGGCAGTGGTGATAATGGCTGTATTTTGCACTATGTTGAAAATCGCGATGCTGTTGCCGATGGCGATCTGGTATTGATCGACGCGGGCTGTGAGCTGGAACACTACGCCGCTGATATTACCCGCACCTTTCCCGCCAACGGGGTGTTTTCAGCCGAGCAAAAAGCGCTGTACGAGGTGGTACTAAAAGCTAATTTGGCGGCTATTAAGTTGATTAAGCCGGGCAATCACTGGAATCAATTTCACGATGTAACTGTCAAAATCGTTACTCAGGGGTTACTGGACCTGGGCCTGCTAAAGGGCAATTTGAAAACACTGATCGAAGAGGAAGCCTATAGCGACTTCTACATGCACCGTGCCGGACACTGGCTGGGTATGGATGTACACGATGTTGGTGACTACAAGGTGGGCAACCAGTGGCGAGTGCTAGAAGAAGGCATGGCAATGACAGTGGAGCCGGGTATCTATGTCGCGCCGAACAACAAAAAAGTAGCCAAGAAGTGGCGCGGTATCGGCATTCGTATTGAAGACGATGTGGTGGTGACCGCAGAGGGTTGTGAAGTGCTAACCAATGGGGTGCCGAAGACAGTGGTTGAAATCGAGGCGCTGATGGCGGCGAGTACCCGCTAGTGGCGGCAACAGCGGGCGCTGAACTCGCCGGCGACTACGATATTGTTATTGTTGGTGGCGGCATGGTCGGTGCGAGCCTGGCACTGCAGTTGAGTCATCACTGTGTGGCACCGATTAAGATCTTGGTGGTGGAGAGCTTTCCCGCGCCGGGGGTTGGCGCGCAGCGGCCAGTCTACAGCCCCAGCTTTGATGCTCGTTCGACCGCGTTGTCTTTTGGCAGCCGCAAAATCTTCGAGGCGCTGGGATTGTGGCCGGCGCTCGCCGAGCAGTTGGCGGCGATTGAATCCATTGCGGTCAATGAGCGCGGCGGTATGGGCTACTCGATGCTGGATCGGGACGATGTCAGCTGGCCAGCGTTGGGCTATGTGGTTGAGAATGCCTGGTTGGGACAGGTGCTGTTGGCAGCTCTGCAAGATTGTGACAACGTTGATTTTATAGCCCCCGCTGCGGCTGCGGCACTGGTGCCTCGGCGCCGGGGTGTCGACATAACTATCACCGCGGCTGGCGCTGAGCCACGATTAGTGCACGCCCAGTTAGCTGTTGTCGCCGACGGTGCTAACTCTGCGCTGCGTCGTCAACTGGGCATCGATACCGCGGTCAAAGATTATCAGCAGAGCGCGTTGATCGCCAATGTCTCAATGGATCGTCCGCACCGAGGTCGAGCTTGCGAGCGCTTTACTGATAGCGGTCCAATGGCGCTGTTACCCTTGACCGCCAGTGCCGGCAGTGCCCATCGCTGTGCGTTGGTGTGGACGCTGCCACCGGTCGAGGCCCAGCAGCTGTGTGAGTGCGACGAGGCTGAGTTTTTAGCCCAGTTACAACATCGCTTTGGCGATCGCCAAGGCTTATTTAAGGCCGTCGGCGAGCGCGGCAGTTACCCGCTTAGGTTAATCGAAGCGCGGGAGCAGTTACGTTCATCGGTGGTAATAATGGGTAATGCGGCGCACTCTATTCACCCGGTGGCGGGTCAAGGATTTAATCTGGCACTGCGCGATTGCGCCGCTCTAGTGGCGCTGCTGGTGCCAGCTCAGCAGCGGGCAGAACCCTTGGGAGCGCTGTCGCTGTTGCAACGCTACGCACAACAGCAAGCCTTTGACCAAAGCAAGACCATTCAAATATCCGACCGGGTGATGGCACTGTTCGCGATGCGCAATCCAGCAGCGGGGCTTGTACGAGGGTTAGGGCTTATCGCTCTGGATGCTAGTTCTGGATTAAAGCAGGCCTTTATCGCCCAAGCGGCAGGTTTACATGGCGGCGCGGCGGGTGCACTGCCGCCAGCCACTTCGCCGGAGGCTTGGCAATGACGGTGCACTACAAAGAATTTGACGTTATCATTGTCGGTGCGGGTATTGCCGGTGCCGCGCTGGCCTGTGCCTTGGCGACCAGTGAGCTGCGTGTTGCTATTGTTGAGGCCCTGCCGTTACGGCACGACTGGCCGGAGCAAGGCCTGGGTGTGAGCGGATTTGATCCGCGAGTGAGTGCGCTGAGTCCCACCTCACAACAATTTTTGCAGCAGTTGGAGGTATGGCCGGCGATGGCGCAGCGGCGGGTAAGCCCCTATCGACAGATGCAGGTTTGGGACGGGCAGGGTACCGCTGCTGTTCATTTTTCGGCGCGGGAACTGAACCGGGAAGCGCTGGGCCATGTCGTTGAAAACCGTATTACCGTTGCCGCCTTGCAGCAACAATTTTCCCGCTCAGCGAATGTCCATGTTATGGCACCGGCAAAACTGGCTTCGGTGTCATCGAATGAACTGACACTGGAGGATGGCCAGCGCCTGCGGGCGCCGCTGTTGGTGGCGGCGGACGGCGCTAATTCTATGCTGCGCCAACAGGCCGGGTTTGCGCTCAGAGAGTGGGACTATGGTCAGAGCGCTATTGTTACCACCGTGCAGCACGCCGGCAGCCACCAGTGCACGGCACGTCAGTGTTTCCTGCCGGAGGGGCCGCTGGCCTTTTTGCCGCTGAGTGCTGACGATGGCGGGCAGCAGCTCAGCTCTATTGTTTGGTCGACCAGCCCAGCCCGGGCCAAAGAGCTGTTAGCGCTCGATGATCAGGGCTTCGCGCAACAGCTGGGTCGGGCCTTCGAAGATCGGCTGGGGGCAATTGAGGCCGTCGCCCCGCGCTATAGTTTTCCGCTGCGTCAGCGTCACGCTATTGACTATACCGGTCCCGGTATAGCGCTGGTGGGTGATGCGGCTCACAGCATTCACCCGCTGGCGGGTCAGGGCATTAATCTAGGCTTAATGGATGTCAAAGTACTAGCCGAGGAGCTGCAGCGTGCTCAGCGTCGGGGTCTGTCACTCGGTGATAGCGCAGTGCTTGCGCGCTATCAACGCCGGCGCAAGGGTGCCAACTTAACCATGATGGCGGCAATGGAGGGCTTAAAGCGGCTGTTCGGCCAGCGCGCGCTATCGGTGCGCTGGCTGCGCAACACCGGTATGCACTGGCTGGATCAGAGTCCGGTGTTAAAGCACCAATTAATGCGTCGGGCGATGGGTCTCTAGGTGTCTTGGCTAGCGCCGTGTTGTACTTAACAGTAAGGTTTTTGATTGCAGCCCTAGATGATAATCGTTATCATCTAGGGCTCATTTTTAGCTCATAGGCAACTCATCATGCGTAATTTACTCCCGGTCATTTTTGTGCCACTGCTATTGCTTGGCTGCGAGCCGGCGCCTGAGGCGCAGCAGCTTGCAGCGGTAGCTTCGAAAGAGGCGCCGCTGGTGGTGTACAGTGCGCGCAAGGAACATTTGATCAAGCCGCTGTTCGACCGTTTTACCGAGCAGACCGGAATTGCGGTCAGCTATATTACTGACAGCTCGGGCCCACTGCTGGCTCGCCTGCAAGCGGAGGGCAAAAGTACCCCGGCGGATATGTTGATTACCGTCGATGCCGGCAACCTGTGGCAGGCGCAAAAGGTCGGTGTATTGAGCCCGATTAACTCACCTATTTTGACCGCCAATGTACCGGCCCACCTGCGTGATCCGAATGATAGTTGGTTTGCGCTCACTATCCGCGCTAGGACCATAGTTTACGCCAGCGACCGGGTCGATCCGGCCGCGGAGCTATCGAGCTACGAAGCGCTTGGAGAGCCCCAATGGCGTGGTCGTTTATGTCTGCGAAGCTCGAAAAAAGTGTATAACCAGTCGTTAGTTGCAACCATGATTGTGGCCCAAGGTGAGTTTGCCACCGAGGCAGTAGTCAGTGGCTGGGTGGCTAATCTGGCGATGGACCCGTTCGCCAATGATAGTAAAGTTATGGAGGCGATCGCCGCTGGGCAGTGTGACGTCGGTATTGTTAATACCTACTATTATGGGCGCTTAATTAAGCAGCAGCCAGAGCTGGCGCTGGCGCTATTTTGGCCCAATCAGCTAGGTGAAGGTGCCGCGGGGCGGGGCACTCACATTAATATTTCTGGTGCGGGCGTGACCGCGCACAGTCGCCAAAAAGCCCGCGCGCAGCAGTTACTCGAGTGGCTCAGCGAAGAACCTGCACAGCTCATGTTGATGGAGTTGAACCGTGAGGCGGCGGTTAATCCACGGGTAGCACAGCTGCCCGATATGTTAGCTTGGGGTGTTTTCAAAGCTGACGCGGTGGCGGTTAGCGAGGCCGGAAGACTGCAGGTAGACGCGGTTAAATTGATGGACAGAGCGGGCTACCGCTAAGGTGAGCAGCCCGGCACTGTCAGTGGGTAGCCGCGTTCCGGCCTCCGCACTCAGCGCTAGGCTGCTGCCGCTTATTTCGATGCTGGCGGTGCTGCTGGCACTGGCGCCTATTGTGCTGCTATTGCTCAGCTGGCGGTTCGATCAGAGCGACATCTGGGCACATCTGCTAGCCACTCAGCTACCGACACTGCTGCGCAATACTCTGGTATTGGTAGTAGGTGTGGGGGTCGGAGTGAGTCTATTGGGGGTCGCCTTGGCTTGGTTGACGGCGATGTGTGAGTTCCCCGGTCGCCGCTTCTTCGACTGGGCCCTAATGTTGCCATTGGCGGTTCCGGCTTATGTGTTGGGCTTCGCTGCACTGGGTATTTTCGATTTCTCCGGACCGTTGCAACAGAGCTTGCAGGGCTTGTTGGGAGAACGCTATCAGTTTGTCGATGTGCGCGGCGAGGTTATGGTAGTAGCGGTTATGGTATTGGTCCTGTACCCCTACGTATACATGTTATCTCGCAGTGCTTTTCTGGCGCAGAGTTCCGATGTAATCGAAGCGGCTCGCATTCTTGGGCTGGGCCGTTGGGGGGTGTTTTGCAAAGTGGAATTGCCGATGGCGCGGCCAGCCATAGTAGCCGGCGTGTCGCTAGCGTTGATGGAAACTTTGGCGGACTTTGGCACCGTTGCGGTATTCAATTACGACACCTTCACCACTGCCATTTATAAATCTTGGTTTGCCTTATTTAATTTGCAGGCAGCGGCACAGTTAGCTTCAGTGTTGTTGTTATTCGTGGCGCTGGCGCTGGCTGGTGAACGCTATAGCCGGGGGCGCCGCAGTTTTGTGCAGTCTGTTAGACGTCAGCGACGTCAGCGCCTGCTATTGCCTCGACCGCAGGCGTTTGCAGCCAGCGCTTTTTGTGCCCTAATATTGTTATTAGCCTTCATATCGCCGCTGCTGCAATTGTTACACTGGGCTGTTGGCGAAGGTCTAGATGCTCTTAATAGTCGCTATTTTGCGCTGCTCAAACACACCTTATTACTGGGCGGCGCCGCTGCCTTGACGACGGTAATGGTGGCTTTGATGCTAGCCTTTAATCGACGTCGAACGGCGCCACACCTGCGAGTATTTTTTGACCTCGGTACGCTGGGCTATGCGCTGCCGGGCTCGGTATTAGCGGTGGGCCTGATGCTGTGTTTTGTGCTACTTGACCGGGAAGTCATCGCGCCGTTGCAGGGCGCGTTGGGGTTAGTTTCGGCGCCGGTTTTGCTGGGCAGCGTTGGCGCGCTAGTGGTCGCCTATTGCATACGCTTCTTGGCAGTGGCTAGCGGCCCGGTGCAAGCTAGCCTCGAGCGCATCGGCGACAACATCCCAGAGGCGGCGGCCAGTCTTGGCGCCAAGCGTTGGCGCTTATTACGGCACATATATTTGCCGATGCTGCGCCCCGGTCTGTTGACCGCAGCGGTATTAGTGTTGGTCGATGTGATGAAGGAGATGCCTGCGACTTTGCTGCTGCGCCCATTTGGCTGGGATACCTTGGCGGTGCGGGTTTATGAAATGACTTCTGAGGGCGAGTGGCAGCGGGCGGCGCTACCGGCGTTGACCTTGGTGGTCGTGGGCCTGGTGCCAGTGGTGCTAGCGTTGCGACAATCGTCGGCGGGACGTTAAATGGGCTGAGCCATTGGTATCGGTGGCTGCGTAGCTAGGCTTGTAATTGTGGTTGCCCTAGGTAGAATGACGCTCATTAACCCAGTGCGTTTTGAGAGGCCAGCCGATGAGCAATACCCCGATTGAATTGAAGTATGCCAGCAGTCACGAATGGGCGCGTTTGGAAGACGACGGCACGATTACTGTCGGTATTACCGACCATGCCCAGTTGGCACTGGGAGATGTGGTCTACGTTGAGGTTCCCGAGATCGGCACGGCGTTGACCGCCGCCGATGAGGCCGGAGTAGTGGAGTCGGTAAAGGCGGCCTCAGATATTTACGCGCCGGTGTCCGGTGAAGTTATTGCGATCAATGAACGGTTGGAGGAAGAGCCCGAGACGG
>JBLHLU010000194.1:0-7536 GCA_047623385.1 Paraglaciecola psychrophila | reverse complement strand
TGATTGGGGGGCTGCTAGGCGACTTTGTTAAAGGTCCACTGCAGGGCAATTACCCCGAAGCATGGGAAATTGGCATTCGCCTTCACCGCCGCATAGATGCACTCACCGACAGTCATGCACTGGTTGGCGAGTGTCTCGCAATATTGCCAGCGAACTATCGTCGCTATGGCGGCATTATGTTGGATGTGTGCTTTGATCACTGCCTGAGCCTGCGCTGGAATGAGCTGCATACCAGCCCAATTAATCACTTCACTCAGGATTGCTATCAGCAAGTACTCCTGAACAAAGGGGACTACCCCCGCGCAGCCGCACGCCAAATACATTTTTTGGCGGAATACGATGTACTCAGTAAAATGGACAGCTGGGATAATATTGAGGCCATGCTGGCCAGCATCGCAAGGCGAGTGCCTCGAGAAAACCCCTTGAGTTGCTGCGGTGCTGAACTTGCGCTCCACCTCCCTTTTATAGAGCAGCAGTTCCTTACCCTATACCCGGCATTACAGGAGCAGTTATTTGAGGAATTTAGCAGCTTATCTATGACTTAAAAATTGATTGCAACTGGCACCAACTGCCACGACCGAGGTCGTACTTGTCAGTATTTACGCAATCCCCTACTGTATGGCGCTCACGGAGAGAAAACCCTATGTCACTGACGTCCCGATGGATATACGCTTTTATTGTTGTCTGCTGCACTGCGCTGCTAGCGTATGCACTTTACACCCAGCATTTTGATGGTCTGCACCCATGCCCACTGTGTATTACACAGCGCGCCTTTTTTGTTCTGACCGCCCTCGTCGCCTTAATCGCCTTAATCGCTAATCCCCACCAAAAAGGCCGTTATGTCAGTACCGGACTAATGCTGGCAACCACCATTGCCGGCGGCTCAGTGGCTTATCGCCAAGTGTGGTTACAAAGTCTGCCACCAGATCAGGTACCTGCCTGTGGCCCCAGCCTAGAGTATATGTTTAGCAATCTGCCCTTTGGTGAAGCCTTTAGCACCCTGATGTTAGGCGATGGCAACTGCGCAGAAATAGTTTGGACACTGTTTAGTTTCAGTATGCCCAACTGGTCACTATTCGCCTTTATCGGCTTGAGTGCTGCCGCCATCGTCAGCGCACTACCGATGCTGAAACGCTAATGCTAGCCGGCTTTTTAACGCTGCTTAGCTGCCAGCTGCTGGGCGAATTTATACAGCGCACATTGGACCTGCCGCTGCCGGGTCCGGTTATCGGCATGTTACTGCTATTTATTGGCCTGTGTATCAACGGCAGTGTGCCAAAAGATTTGGAAAGCGGTAGTCAGCGCTTAATCGAATTACTGCCCATGCTTTTGATGGCACCGGCCGCTGGGGTATTTTTCCTGGGCGCAGGTTTTGCTGATCAATGGCCGGCGTTTATTGCCGCCGTCACTCTTGGCACCGTAAGTACTATTATGTTTTGCGGCTTATTAATCCGTTTTTTACACAGCCGGAATAAACAGTCATGAGTGATATAATTTACGGCCCCCTATTCGCTATCACCCTCACCCTACTGGCTTATCAAGGGGCAATGTTCCTGTATACCAAAAGTGGTCGCGCCTCCATTTTGCACCCCACCATTAGTGGTGCCACTTTAATTGCGCTGGCATTGGTGCTGATGCAGCAGGATTATCACGCCTATTATAAAGATGTGAATTGGCTGACCTTTTTACTAGGCCCCACCACCGTCGCCCTCGCTGTACCGCTTTACCGACAGCTGCATTTACTGCGAAATATGGCCAGCACCTTACTGATTACCGTGACTACCGGCGCCATTTTCGCGTCAACATCAGCGCTGATCATCGCCTGGTTTTTTGGCGCTAATCGAGACACCTTGTTATCACTCACTACTAAATCGATTACCACGCCCATCGCCATCACCGTGACGGAAGATCTCGGTGGTATAACCACTATTGCAGTGGCATCGGTGATTCTCACCGGCGTGGTGGGCATCACCACCATTACCTGGTTATTTAATAAGTTAGATATTCAAGACGACCGTTTGTGGGGCTTTTGTCTCGGCCTTTCTGCGCATGCCATTGGCACCTCACGGGCCTTTGAACGGAGCCCAGTGGCAGGTGCATTCTCAAGCTTGGCCCTGTGTTTAACCGGCACCTTCACCGCCGTATTCGTGCCCTTCGCGACTGGCTGGTTTTTATAAACCAGTCAGTATTAGCTTTCTCGTCGGCGTCTAATCAAGACCACCCATGCACATGTATTTCACAATTTGGTACTCATCAATACCGTAATACGAACCTTCACGACCAAAACCAGATTGTTTTACCCCACCGAAAGGCGCCACTTCATTTGAAATTAAGCCCGTGTTAATTCCCACCATGCCGTACTCCAACGCCTCGGCCACCTTCCATACGCGAGCAATATCGCGACTATAAAAATAACTCGCCAAACCAAACTCAGTATCATTGGCGAGTCGAATAACCTCATCATCACTGTGAAAACGCAGTATCGGCGCAACCGGCCCAAAGGTTTCCTCACGAACAATAAGCATCTCTTGGCTTACTTCAACAAGCACCGTTGGCTCAAAGAAACTACCTCCAAGGGCATGACGCTTACCGCCACTTAAAATCTTGGCACCCAAACTTAGCGCGTTTTCAATATGCTGCTCAACCTTCAACACCGCGCCTTCGTCAATCAACGGCCCTTGTGACACGCCCTCGTCAACGCCATTACCTACTTTAAGCGCAGCCACTGCCTTAGCCAGTTTTTCAGTAAAACTCGCATAAACTTTATCGTGAACATAAAAGCGATTGGTACACACACAGGTCTGCCCGGTGTTACGGAATTTAGAGGCCATTGCACCTTCAACTGCCGCATCCAGGTCAGCATCCTCAAACACAATAAATGGCGCATTGCCGCCCAGCTCTAAAGACAATTTCTTTAAGGTCGGGGCACACTGTTCCATTAATTTTCGGCCCACCTCAGTAGACCCGGTGAAGGACAACTTGCGTACTTTAGGGCTGGATGTGAACTCAGCACCAATTACCCGCGGCTTACCGGTGAGAACATTTAAAACGCCAGCAGGTATGCCCGCCTCTTCAGCCAAAGCCGCCAATGCCAGTGCCGTAAACGGAGTGGAATCCGCGGGCCTGACTAACATGGTACAACCTGCAGCTAAGGCCGGCGCGGCCTTTCTGGTGATCATGGCGGCGGGGAAATTCCACGGTGTAATGGCCGCACACACACCCACCGGCTCTTTGACTACTATCAGTCGCTTATCGCTCGCTGGGCTGGGAATAACATCGCCGTAGGTACGCTTGGCCTCTTCAGAAAACCACTCAATAAAGGACGCAGCGTACTGAACTTCACCCCGCGCCTCGGCAAGGGGCTTGCCCTGCTCTGCGGTCATAATCTGGGCGATATCTTCGGCGTTGACTTGAATCAAATTAAACCAGCGCCGCAGATAAGCGCTGCGCTCCTTTGCTGTCAGCTTGCGCCACGGACCCCACGCCAATTCAGCAGAATCGATTGCAGCGCGGGTCTCATAGTCGCTAAGACTGGGAATAGTGCCCAGTACCTTGCCATTCGCCGGGTTGTACACCGAGATGGTTTCGCCAGATTCTGCGTTAAGCCACTGGCCATTGATATAAGCTTGCTGGCGAAATAATTCCGGTCTGTTAAGTATCAACATAGTTTGAACCCGAGTAAAAATAATGATGGCATAAGACGCGTCATCCCATAATATTAAGGCATGACGTTGAATATAGCTGGTACATGAATTTCTGGATCTTAGCGATGCAGAGCAAGCCTATAAAATATCAAACTAAATTATTATTTCGAGAACCTAGCTAAATCGAAACTCAGCGAGGCTGAGAATAGTTGATCTTCTATGCTAACAATAATACAGCTAATGCGTTCTAAAACGGCCAAAATACCTTAGGTATTCGGCCCTGCTGAAATAATGACGCTACGTCCATTCCCACTGCAACGCCGGCGTGAACAAAAAATCCGCCCCATATTGATCTAGAGCGCATAGCTAAAATACCCAAAAACAAGCCAAAGGCAATTGCCCCAAACGCTTCTGGCCACAGCTTAGGAAAATGAATCATCAAATACGGTACGCACATTATCCACACCGCATTTGCACCTACCGCAGGGCGTAATGCTTGTAAGACAAAGCCGCGGAAAAAAAATTCCAAACAGATAAATTGTGTTAAATACAGTAACTCCCAGGCAATGAAATCGAACCAGCTGCGCCCAGCCTGTTTATAAAAAGGATAGTGGGCCAAGAATTCGCGATTAAACGACGCGATCGCAATAAACACCAAGATCGGTGACAGCAGCAATACATAGGCTCGCCAGTGTTGGGAGGTCTCGTTCAAACGCCAGCCGAAATTAACGAGGCGATCGCGAAATAGATATTTAATCACCAGGGCTGGAATAAGCACATAACCAACAATATGCCACGACGTCCACCAGGCGTAGGTCGCCAACTGAAGAAAACCGGTTTCACGGATTTTCAGATTCCAGTAGCTGGGTGCTTTTTCGGTCGCCTCACTGAAAATCCGCAGCACGTCTAAAAACACACTGGAATATTTCAAGTAGTGAATTAGCAACAGGCATAATGATACGCAAGCCAGCACTGCAAACACCCTTCTCAAGGCCTGCGGTCTGTTCAGTGTATAACTTGGAGGCGACGCATCAATGTCATCTAAAACCTGCAGAATACGCCGTGGATGTAATGCCTGGGGGAATGCAAGTGGGGCAGCGCGTTTCATTCGTTACTCTAGGTAGATTTGTCTAAGCAGTTACCCGGCATTCTATCTGCACGGTGTGACAAATAGCGACGTAAATTCGGACCCGGACTAAGACCGTGAAGACCAAGCTATTTCTATGATGCTCAAGATATTTCTATGGTGCTATAGTTACCGCCGACATTATATAGGTAGCGACAAAGGGGCCTAATAAGCTATGTTTCATGTTTAAGAAATCTGTATTGCTACTAAGACACCTTATATACAGCACATTGAGTCTCATTCTGTGTCTGTACCTAAGCTGGCATGTCTTATTTAGCGTCGATTTTTTCTATGGCTTTTGGCATAACAATATTGGTATTGCTGAAACCATCGCCGAAACCGGCCCTCAAAATCCCTACCGCAGCGGCTTTGAGAACACTGACCGCGCCCAGCGAATTGCCATATTCCAGCAGATTTGCCAAGCTGTCACCCAACAAGGGCATGGCTTACAAGACATTTACTATTCACCTAGGCCCAATGTCAAAATACCGCTACTGCTTCACGCCGAGATAGTGCATCTGCAAGATGTATCAAACCTGATCACCCTCACCCAGAAATTAGAGCCTTATATGCTGTCGCTGTGGCTTGGTCTGGTGGCGCTATTCATATTCCGATCATGGCCGCTGCCCAACTATAAGCAATTACTCGCCGTGAATTCAGTGCTGCTGGTGGGTGTCGCTATCGCCATCATATCAGTGGGATGGGTAGAGGTTTTTTACGCGGCACACCGCTGGATATTTCCCGATGATCATCAGTGGTTCTTTTTCTATCAAGAATCGCTAATGTCGATGATGATGAAGGCGCCGGATCTATTTTTGTACATTGGAATTAGCATGGGCCTATTGGCCGCTGCTTTTTTTGGGCTGATACACCCTAGCCTAGGCTTCATCCAAAAGAAGATATCCACCACTTAAAGTCACAACCGGCGTAGCACTGCCTTCGAGCATAACGCCCCGGCTGTATTCCGCGCTCAGCTAACATCATGCATGTCCGAAATTCTACAGTAAATGTCCGCTTCCCACATATAATCTAGCGTATCTCACTATATGATTGAACAATGCACTACCCGCGCTCATGACAATAATAGGAATATTTTATGGCTAATTCAGATTCTAGCGACAGCGCAAACTATACAGAAACCAACATACTGATCGTCGGCACGGGCTTCTCCGGTCTAGGCATGGCCATCCGCTTAAAAGAGATGGGCATCGATGATTTCATTATCATCGAACGCGCCAAAGATGTCGGCGGTACCTGGCGGGATAATAACTACCCGGGCGCGGCTTGCGATGTGCCATCTCATTTATATTCCTTTTCCTTTGAGCCGAATGCAGAATGGTCACGGGTCTATCCCAGTCAGCCCGAGCTAGAAACCTATTTACAAAAAGTCACCGACAAATATCGGCTGCGCTCACATATCTGCTTTGATCACACCCTCAGCAAGGCCACCTATGAACAAAACAGCGGCCAGTGGCTGGTCAATACCAGCGGCGGCAATTTCAAAACGCGTTTTGTTATCAGCGGCAACGGCGGTTTAGCTGAGCCAAAGCTCCCCGATATTCCAGGCGTAGAAACCTTTGCCGGTCATCACTTTCACTCGGCGAGCTGGGATCACGACTATGCATTGGCTGGTAAACGGGTCGCGGTTATCGGCACCGGGGCATCGGCTATTCAATTTGTGCCAGAGATTGCCGGTATACCTAAGCAGCTATCGGTTTTCCAGCGCACACCCAACTGGATAATTCCCCGTGGCGATCGGCCCTATAGCCGCTTTGAGAGGTGGCTGTTCAAGCGTATTCCCCTCGTTCAAAAAATCGTTCGCGCCAAGATTTATTGCCAAAACGAAACCCGTGTACTGGGTATGGTGCTTCATCCCGCGCTGATGAAATTATTTCGGCGCGCAGCGACAAACCATGTGCGACGTCAAGTAAAAGATCCAGCAATGTGGCCTAAACTAACGCCTAACTTCCCAGTTGGTTGCAAACGTATTCTCATTTCCAATGGCTGGTATCCAGCCCTACAAAAACCCAATGTAAATCTTGTGACCGACGGTATAAAAGAAATTCGCGAACACAGTATTGTCACTAACGATAATATTGAACGTGAAGTTGACTGCATTATTTTTGGCACCGGCTTTTACGCCACCGACAACCCCATCGCCGGTAAAATTTACGGCCGCGATGGCCAGCAATTGGCAGGGGTATGGAAAGACGGTGAGGAGGCTTATTTAGGCGCCAGCGTTCACGGCTTCCCTAATTTCTTCTTTATTGTTGGCCCTAATGTCACCCTAGGTCACAGCTCAATGGTCTATATGATCGAAACTCAAGTGAATGCGATTAGCCGCGTGCTAAAGATCATGGAAGAAAATAACTCAGTAACTGTCGAAGTGAAATTAGACGTACAGCAAGAATACAATGAAGGCCTACAAAAATTATTAGGCGGCTCAATATGGGCGACCGGCTGCGATAGTTGGTATAAGCATCGCAGCGGTAAAATAACCCAATTATGACCCGGATTTACGTTTACATTCCGACGCCGGAACCAAGATATTAAGCTTTCAGATTATCATTTTGATTCGGTAGATAATTACAGTTAGGCATAAATTTATGACAGAAAAATACGATTTCGACATAATTATTATTGGCTCTGGGTTTGGCGGTAGCGTTTCGGCTTTACGCCTTAGTGAGAAAGGCTACTCCGTTGGTATAATGGAAATGGGACGGCGCTGGGATGCGTCCAATATGCCATCGACAAACTGGAAGATTT
>JBLHLU010000193.1:0-7576 GCA_047623385.1 Paraglaciecola psychrophila | reverse complement strand
CTGACCCCTGTTTGTGCTAAGCTCTTTTGCGGTGGTGTAGCTGTGGTGTAGCTGTGGTGTAGCTGTGGTGTAGCTGTGGTGTAGCTGTGGTGTAGCTGTGGTGTAGCTGTTGTTCAGACGGGGCCATGGTTAATCGGCACAACGCCAATAGAGCAATGTTAGTATTCACCCGGTAATTTACCCGCGTAAAAGTGATTATCCCGCTGACTGAACGGGGCCGCTGTTATTCTAGCCAATTATTCTGCCAAGTCGTTCTACTAAACGGTTCTGCCATACTGTTCTGCCATACTGTTGTGCCATACTGTTGTGCCATATTGTTGTAGCCTATTGTTGTAGCATATTGCTCTGCCATATTGTGGTGCCCTATTAGCTCTACCATATTGCTCTATAAGCGGGTTATCTCCCGCAGAATTATCATCACATTTGCAGACCCATCTCGATCGAGCAGTCATGCTGTTAGTGGTAATAACAGGGGTAATAACAGGGGTAATAAAAGTGATTATAATAGGGGTACCGTTTTTTCAATTTAACCTACAGGAGTTTCACCGGTGTCCGACCTACAGGATTTTACCGTGGTTGCGCTCGAGCAAGCCGTTGCCGCACCCTATGCCAGTAACTTATTAGCTGAAGCGGGTGCCCGGGTAATTAAAATTGAGCGCAAAGAAGGCGACTTTTCTCGCCACTATGATCATGTGGTCAAGGGTGAGAGCGCCTATTTTGTCTGGCTTAATCGCGGCAAGGAGTCACTGTGTCTCGATGTAAAAAATGCCGAGGACAAACTGTTATTGCTGAATATATTAAAAACAGCTGACGTATTTCTACAAAATTTAAAACCCGGAGCCGTTGAAAAACTGGGACTGTCTTATGCTGAGCTAAAAAAAATCAACCCTGCCTTAGTGATGTGCAGTATTTCCGGCTATGGTGAAAGCGGCGAATACGCTGACATGAAAGCTTATGATCTACTGGTGCAGGCTGAAAGTGGCCTCAGCTCCATCACCGGCACCGCTGAAAATAGTGCCCGCGTTGGCGTATCGCTGTGTGATATTGCTACGGGGCTAACGGCCTATGGCGCCATTTTAAGAGCACTTTTAGCCCGCAGCAAAACCGGCACAGGTGTGCATATACAAACCTCGCTATTTGCAGTGATGGCCGACTGGATGAATGTACCGCTATTACACCAAGCCTATGGTGGGCAGGCGCCACCGCGCATGGGTATTCAACACCCCAGCATTGCGCCTTACGGGGCATTCACCTGCGGTGATGGCAAGCAACTGGTGTTGTCGATTCAGAACGAGCGAGAATGGCTCAGTTTTTGTCAACAGGTATTGGACACCGCCGCTATTGCCACAGACCCTTTGTTTAATAGCAACGTTAACCGGGTTGCCAATCGCATATTGTTAGATCAGAAAATTAACGCTATTTTTTCACTACTCAGTCAACAGCAGTTAGCACAAAAACTGTTCGCAGCAGGCATTGCCTATGGCCGACTCAATACATTGACTGATGTGTTAGATCACCCGCAACTGCGGCAAGTTAAGGTCGACTCGCCCAGTGGCGAGCTAACCCTAACAGCAACCGGCGTGACCTTTGGCGAGCAGCCCAACCCCAGTCTACCGGTACCCTCCATCGGGCAGCACAGCGCGGCAATACGAGAAGAGTTCAACTATGCCGGTTAGTTACCCCGTTTGGGTCACTATTTATCAGCCGCACGAACGCGCGCACCGAAGAGTCGGCAATACAGCTTTGTGCGTGTGGCATTTAAGCGACTGACAAAGAAGTTGCACCAACAGTTTCTAGCTTGTGTAAGCGCTGTGATGGCATGGTGATAGCACTGACACAACATTATGGACTAAGCAGATAACAGCACTCGGTTGTTTTCAATACGTACCGGGTAGGTCTTGAGCTGGGTGTCTTCCTGCTCAAGACAGCTACCAGTTTTCAAGCAGAAATGCTGTTTGTAAATAGGCGAAGACACCACTATGCGCTCGTCAATTGAACCCACCAAACCACGCGACAGTACATTGGCCTGCGAAAACGGGTCGTGATTTTCTATCGCGTATACCTCCTCACTGTCGCCGCGGCTAATCCGAAATATCGCGACCTGCTTGCCGTCAACCAGTGCGCAGCGCCCGGCATTGGGCACAATGGCGTCGATCGGGCAGATATCCTGCCAGTTACTCTCTACTTCACTCATACGATAAGGTTCCTGACTATGCGACTTCGGTAGCTTCAATGAGATCTTGACGCTCGGTGTCATTGGCGGGTCGTATTTGTTCGCGCTCACGAACAAATACAACATTACTATCGGCTTCATTGCTGTTAACAAAGTGATCAAAACGTTTTATTTTTTCCGGATCTTCAAGAGTGGTCTTCCACTCGCACTGATAGGTGTCGACCAGATGCGCCATTTCGCGTTCCAGTTCAGCACACAACCCCAGCTTGTCATCGATGATGACCGACTTAAGATAATCTACACCGCCCTCCATATTTTCCATCCACGGCGCAGTGCGCTGCAGGCGATCGGCCGTGCGAATGTAAAACATAAAAAATCGATCAACATATTGAATCAAAGTATCGTAGTCGAGATCAACAGCAAACAGATCGGCGTGACGCGGGCGCATACCGCCGTTGCCACAGACATACATGTTGTAGCCTTTTTCGGTGGCGATAATGCCAACGTCTTTACACTGCGCCTCAGCACATTCGCGGGTGCAACCAGAGACCGCCATTTTGAGTTTGTGTGGTGCCCGAAGACCGCGGTAGCGATGTTCGATATTGATCGCAGCACCGACAGAATCCTGCACCCCATAGCGACACCAGCTAGAACCGACGCAGGACTTAACCGTGCGCAGCGCTTTGCCGTAGGCATGGCCCGACTCGAAACCGGCATCGATTAGCTCTTTCCAGATGGGCGGCAATTGCTCAACCCTGGCGCCGAATAAATCGACCCGCTGGCCGCCGGTGATTTTGGTATACAGATCGTATTTTTTGGCCACTTGCCCCAACACTATGAGTTTATCGGGCGTTATTTCACCCCCGGGCACCCGCGGAACTACAGAGTAAGTACCGTCTTTTTGCATGTTGGCCATAAAATAGTCATTGGTATCTTGCAGCACATGGTGCTTGCCGTCGAGAATATGATCGTTCCAACAGCTGGCGAAAATCGAGGCCGCCGTAGGTTTGCAAATTTCGCAACCGTGGCCGCAGCCGTGCTGCTCTAACAGCGCGTCAAAGCTCCTGATATTACCGACCCGCACCAAAGTATAAAGATCTTGGCGGGTATGCGGAAAATGCTCGCAGAGATCGGTATTAACTTCATAACCTAAATTGGTCAGCTCTGCGTTTAATATCTGGGTCGTTAGCGCGGTGCAGCCGCCGCAGCCGGTGGTGGCCTGGGTGCTCGCTTTGAGTGCGGCCAGAGTGTTGTTACCCGCGCCTACCGCAAACACCAAATCGGCCTTGGTAACGTTGTTACAAGAACAGATCACCGCGGTATCGGGCAGTGCATCGACACCGAGGGTAAAACCACCACCCTCGACACTGGGCAAAATCATGCTGTCGGGTTGTTCTGGCAGTGCCATTTCATTAAGCGCAAACTGCAGCAGCGTGTCGTAGTCACCGGCATCACCAACCAGCACCGCACCTAATAACTTGGTACGGTGCTGGTCGACGACGATTTTTTTATAAATACCTTCAACCTGATTAATATAGGTATAGGCTTGAGAGCCCGGGGTGGTGCCCTGAGCATCGCCAATAGAGGCTACTTCAACCCCCATCAGCTTTAATTTGCTACTCATATCAAAGCCACTAAAGCTACTATCACCGGTTGCCGATAGATGCCCGGCGGCGGCAACAGCCATGGCATTGCCCGGTGCAATCATGCCAAAAATGCGACCCTGCCACAGCGCTACCTCACCGATAGCATAGATGGCGGGGTCAGAAGTCTGGCAATAGTCATTGACTACAATGCCACCGCGCTCACCCAGCTCTAATTGCGCTTGGCGCCCGAGGGTATCTTGTGGGCGAATACCGGCAGAGAACAAGATCAAATCAGTCTCCAGTTGTTCACCGTCGGCAAATGAAATTTTGTGAACACAGTGCTCACCGTCAACAATTTCTTGGGTATTTTTACCGGTATGTACGCTCACATCCAGCGCCTCGATTTTACCGCGCAGCATGGCGCCGCCGCCGTCATCAACCTGCACCGCCATCAGCCGGGGGGCAAATTCGACGACATGGGTTTTTAACCCTAGGTCCTTGAGCGCTTTCGCCGCCTCCAGACCTAGCAGACCACCGCCCACGACGGTGCCAATCTTAGCGGATTGCGCAGCGGCGGTAATTGCCTCCAAGTCTTCTATGGTGCGGTAGACAAAACAATTTTCGCGGTCATGACCGGGTACAGGCGGCACAAAGGGGAAAGAGCCCGTCGCCAAAACAATTTTGTCGTAGCTCAGTGTCACGCCTTTTTCTGATTGGAGCTGGTTGGTATTTCTATCGATATAGACTATTTTGTCGCCGATATGAACGGCTATACTGTTGTCTTGGTAAAAACCTTCAGCAACCATATTCAGTGCGCCGGCATCTCGAGTGTCAAACCAGGCGGTTAGGTGGACGCGGTCGTAGGCGGCTCGGGGCTCTTCTCCGAACAAGGTAATTTCAAACTGGTCCGCACTGCCACTGGCCACTAGGGTCTCCAAAAACTTGTGTGCCACTGGTCCATTTCCAACTACTACGAGACGACTCTTCATTACCTTAACCCTTACCGTTGACGCTAACACTATCATCGAATTCACCGCTGCCCAGCTTGAGAAGCGCTACAGAAATTTATGCACAGTGACTACTGCAACCTCTATGCCAGACCGAGAAATTATTAATATATTGTTTGAAATCAACTACTTGAATATATTCCAGTAGCAGACTGAATAGCAATGCGCACCGAATCGTGGCGATCAGGCTAATTAGCACCAAGGCGGTGCAGCCGGCTTATTAAGCCCGGTATCTGACCTAGCCGCTATCGAGTTCAGCAACCCCTGCTATTTGAAAGATGCCGATAGCCCTAGACGAACGGTGGCGGCATTGAGGTTGTTCTTGCTATTAGCATCACAGCTAAGAGGCTGCGCACCGGACGCTAGTACCGCAAACTCACTAGGCAACGGTCAGTACCCGGGTTTAACTGCGCAGCCGAATCTGTCACCCAGACACCAGCGCTTGTTGTATCAAGAGCTGAGAGCCAAGAGAGGTGGCAGTGGGACGTACTGAAGAAACAGTGGAGCTTACACTTAGGGTTAGGCTTAGGCCTAGACCACAACGGTGTTGCACCCCGAAGCCTTGGCTTCGAACAGGCCTTGATTCACCGGGATATGGCTTCGCTCTCGGATATTTAGCTAGCGGCTAAACACGGTCAGGCCGGACCCAATGAATGGCTTTTGCAACTAACACAATTTGTAAATCTATCGCGGTAGCCACTGTCGTCGCTGCGCAAGCAATAGGAGAAAGCAATAGCGAAAAGCAATAGAGAAAACAATTATATTGCGCGCAAAGCATTGACAGTAAGACCTCTAGCCCTCATTATTTTGCGCACAAACTAAATGCCGTATTTCAGAGACCAAGCTATGCTCACTGCACTTATCATTGTCGGCGCTCTCACTGCGCTATTTTTCCTTCGGGTATTTATCGAAAACAGCAAAATACCGCCGTTAGGGGTGGCTGCAGGCAAACTGGCCGCGATTAGCACCAAACCTAATAATGTCTCTTCGCAGACTGCGATAGCGGCTAAAAAAGTGGCGACTTTAGCCGCTAAAGAATCTCCAGCAAGTACCATGGCGGCCTTGAAAGCCGCGGTTGAGAGCTTCGGCGGCGGCACTATTGAGACACAAACCGAAAACTATTTGTATGTGATATTTACCACCTCGCTAATGAAGTACCGAGATGATGTCGAGTTTTGGTTAGATACCGCCAACAACGCGGTACACTACCGCTCATCAAGCCGCGCGGGCTACTCCGATATGGGCCTAAACCGCCGCCGTTACGACAAAATTGCCGCCAGCTATCAAGGGCTTTAATACCGCTCTTACCTATTTTTAGCTAACAGCCACAGACTCACAATGAGAATACTATGAAAAAATTCGACCTAATCGTCATCGGTTCAGGAGCAGCGGGGCTGACCTCGGCGTTCACCGCGCTGGGCTTTGGCAAAAAAGTGCTCATTATAGAAAAACACAAAAGTGGCGGTGAGTGCACTTGGTCCGGCTGCATTCCCAGCAAGGGCCTTATCAACGAAGCCAAAGCGGTGCACACCGCCCGTAAGTTCGCCGAATTCGACATCGACACAGCGGCGATGCTGGCCCGGGTTCGTGCTATCAGCGAGGGCATTTACTTGCACGAAACACCCGAGGTGCTAGAACAAGCCGGGGCACAGTTTGTTCACGGCCCCGCGGTATTCGAATCAGCCAAAATCATCAATGTTAACGGCGAGCGCTTTGCCGGCAAAAAGGTCATTATTGCCACCGGTTCTTCCCCTTTGCTGCCACCAATACCCGGGCTGGACACAGTGCCGTACCTGACCAATGACAACTTCTTTGAGCAGCAAAGCCTACCCGCGTCCATTGTTGTACTCGGTGGTGGCGCTATCGGTATGGAGCTGTCGCAGGCCATGAACCGCCTGGGCATAGATGTTACCGTGGTGGAAATGATGCCCGAGGTGATGTTTCGGGAAGAGCCAGAGTTTTCTGCTATCGTGCGCGAAAAGTTGGCCGATGAAGGTGTCAAATTTGTACTAGGCGCTAAGGCGACCCTGTTTGAAAACTGTGAAAAAGGTATACGGGTCAACGCCGAAAAAGACGGCGAGACGCTGGTGATAGAGGCCCAGTCGCTATTAGTTGCACTGGGGCGCTCGCCTAATATCGACGGTTTGAACCTTGCCGGTGTTGGCATTGAAACCGCAGCGGGCATTAAAGTGGACCAACGCTTACAGACAACGGCCAAAGGCGTGTATGCCTGCGGTGATGTTGCCGGCCCCTACTTACTCAGTCATATGGCCAACTTCCAAGGTAAAATCGCCACCATGAACGCGCTATTCCCACTACGGCGCAAGGCAAACTATGAGCATGTTGCCTGGGTCACCTTTACCGATCCCGAATTTGCCCGGGCGGGATTGACCGAAGCTGAAGCGCGCGAGCAGCACGGTGACTCTATTCGCATTTACCACTACGATTTTGACAAACTGGACCGGGCCAAAACCAAACAGGGCGATACCGGACGTATCAAACTTATTACCAATCGCAAAGGCAAAGTCTTGGGCGCACATATTATTGGCGAGCGCGCCGGTGAAATGATAGCCGAGGTGCAGGTCATGAAAACCCTGGGGCTGAACTTTGCCAAGCTGCAAGGTGTGATTCATCCCTACCCCACCTACTCCGATGCACTGCGCCAAATAGCACAACAGGTATTTTTGGATAATTTGCTTACCCACCCAGTGGTTACATTTTTCCGCTCTTTTTCTGGGTCAAAAAAATAATCTTGGTTAAAAAAAGACAATGGTGACAACCAAAACACCGCCTTTAATGCGATCAGAGGG
>JBLHLU010000192.1:0-7648 GCA_047623385.1 Paraglaciecola psychrophila | reverse complement strand
AACGCTTCATTGACTCCGTACATTTCTTTACGTGATTGAAATTGTTCCACATCTTGGCCCATCATCAACAGGTCGTATTTTTCGCCAGACTGGCTCCTGACATGATCTTTTAGCAGCGCTTCTGTGGTGAATCCCATCTCCTCAAATACAGTAATAGCGGTGTCTTGATCCACTGTCATTTTCGCAATCAATTTTTCTAGTCCCAGCAGTAATCCGGCGATAAAACATTCCTGAATGAGCAGTCGCCCCAAACCTTGCTTGCGCATCGATGCGTCTACTAATACACGGACTTCGCCAACGTGGGAAGACCATGACCATTTGTCAATAATAAGAGAATTACAGCCTAAAATAGTATCACCTCGGCAGGCGATAACGCTGGCTACTTCCCCTGTTTCTACTGAATTTATCCAGGCATCTAATACTTTGTCTTCCCTGATATTACGTTTTAAAAACAGTAGGTCGTGCTCGGGAAGTGACTGAGCAAATTGCTGCATAGCCGCACGATGATCGCCGGTAAATAGCTTCAATTCAATATCGCCGTCTCTGCAGCGCGAGGTAAGAGGGTATCGCTTGCTTAATTTATTCATACAGACCTCTTGGCGAGCCACTGACTAACATTAGGCCACATTCGTTTGACGGCATTGGGTCCGGCAATAAGACTGACATGGCCGCCTTTTAAAACCAGCTCTTCCTTGTCTTTGGAAGACACCAGCTCTAATAACGGGCGACTCGCTGCCACCGGCACAATATGGTCGTGTTCGGCAATAGTGTGCATGATGGGAATAGTGATGTTAGCTAAATTGGCAGACTTGCCGGCTACTTCCATTTCGCCGCTGTACAACTTATTCTTCCACATCAGTTCCTTGGTGGTCTGGCGGAAATACTCGCCGGCCAGCGGCACTGTTTCACTGCCCCAGCGATCAAAGGCGCGGTAGGATTGCACGTAGTCATCGTTCCACATATTGTCCCAAACGCGAATGCGGGAGGCCATTTTTTGTGCTGGGCGCAGCATGTCAAAGCCTGAAGAAATAAAATCACCGGGAATAATGCCAACCGTATCGACCAGTTTGTCGACATCAAAATAGCGTTCGTTATTCCAGTGGCTGAACAATCCCATTTCATGCCAATTTACCGGGGTTGTCAGGCAGGCCAAATTTGCCAGCGGTCCATCGGCATGAGTAGCGGCGTAGATCGCCGACAACACACCGCCCATACAATAACCGAGTATAGAGACGTCCTGCTCACCGCTATTTTCTTGGACTTTTTCTATACAGCTGGGAATGAAGTCTTGAGTATAGTCAGCGAAGTCCAGGTGTCGCTCCTGCTGAGTCGGAGTATCCCAGTCCATCATATAAACATCGAAGCCCTGGATGAGCAGATACTCGACCATGCTCTGGCCTGGGAACAAGTCAAATAAATAGCTCTTATTGGTGGTGGCCATAACGATGATAAGCGGGATGCGATATACTTCGTCCGCGGTTGAACGGTAGTGGTATAGCCTCAGCGTTCCTTTTTCATAGATTAACTCCTTGGGTGTTAGGCCCACGGGTTCTTTGCCCGAGCGGATAAAATTCAGGCCTTTGACACTGCGCTGTACGGTGCGATTAATCACTCGATCGACTTGGTCTCTGATCGACTGACCATCTGTTGGTTCACTACTCATTTTATGGAATTCTCGGTAGTTGGAATGACTTACTTTTTGGCGGTGACCGGGGCTTTTTTGGTGCGTGGTGGTCCCTTGGGTTTTGCTTTTGTGCCCGCCTCCATCGCTCCGGAGATTTTTGCCAGTTGCCTTTCTATTTTTTCGAAGCGGTTTTCTAGCGAGCGCATGGCTTCAACGACCTCTACAACATCGCTTCTGCTGGGCATATTGAGGGTCGCTAACTGCTTGGCCATCATCTCGGCAAAGACTTTTTGCATTTGCAGCTGGGTATTTTGCACTGAATTGACTGCCTTACTAAAATCGTCCGTTTCCATCAATTTATTTGAAAAGCCGTTGACTGCCCGCTCCCAATTGCCAATCCACTCCTCGAAATATTGAGTGGGGTCGGTTGGTCTGTCATTACTCATGTATTGCTCCTATTAAAATAAAAGAGACTGTTGCTGATGCATCGTTGGTGATGCTGATTTGAATAAGCTGTAGGCCCGCTGCTGTGCTTATTTTTATAGTGTAATGCTGGCCTGTGCCGTGGCTAAACGATCTGCTAATAAGCTACCTTCGTCAAGGTTTTTATTGCGAAATGGCGACAGTTCGGGAATTCGGCGGTGACAATTAATGACGGGGAGCATCTGCTATTGCCCGATCTGTACCATCTAAACTGGCACGGGTAGCATTTTTTAGCGATGCTGCAGCTAGTAGCTGGCTGGCCGGCGCCGACTGGTTAGTACTAGCTGAACAGCAGTGATAGACCGATCAAAATTAGTAATACAAAAACAAATTTTCTAATTGCAGTGTCGGCGCTCGCCGGTGACCAGTGCCTAGCCAGCGCGGTAACTATCAACACCAGCGGCACAGCGATGGCGCTCACCAATATAATATCGCCGTCGATTTGACCGCTGGCACCGACTAGCGTGGTTCTGGCGAGATTGGTTAAGGTGAAGATGGCCAGTAGCGTGGCCCGAACTGTGGCCAGCAATAGCGGTTGCCGATACATAAAAAAAGCGATTGGCGCCCCCCCAGTGCTGAACATGCCGCCGATTAAACCACCGGCGATACCGGTCACCGCCGCCGCTAGGCGCCCGGATAGGTGCTGCCAGGGCCGCGGTTTCAAAATCAACAAGGTGCCAGCTATCACAATGGCCAGACCTAAGATGCGTCGCAGTAGTGCAGTCTCAGAGCTGCTGAGGTGTGACAGAAGATAAATCCCTACTGCAATAAACGGCAACATCGGGATGCCAATGGCGCCGACAATGGGCCAGCTTATATGCTTGTGAGAATGTCTGAGCACTAATACGGCGTTGAGCAAGGACAACAGGCTAACAACGGCGGCGGTAAAGGCGATAGGGGCAACATTTAACACGGTCGCGCCGCCGACGATAAGCAGGCCCATCGCAAAGCCGGTAATGGTTTGCACATAGACGCCGAGGATGATTAACAGCAAAAAAAGGCCGGTATCAATGCCGTCCATCAATACGCTCCAATGGCCCACTTTGTGCCTGTAGTGAGCGGTTGTTAACGTTTACCGTGGCACCGCTGCACCGCCGAATATGAATCATATTAGCCACATTAACATCAATGGCATCGAGATCATCGCGACCAGTGTCTGCAAAGTAATAATGGCCGCCATTAGGCTGGCATCGCCATTGAGCTGTCTGCTCAATATATACGCTGAGGGCGCTGTTGGCAGCAGCGTGAATAGTAGTATGGCTAATCGGGCTTGCGTCGGGATCTCGATGGCGAGGGTCAACAATAGAAAAATAGCCGGGTAGATAGCCAGCTTGAACAGCGTCGTTAGCCACAGCGAATAGCCGCCGCGGCGCAATACGCTAATATCGAGACCGACCCCCACTGCCAGCAGGCCTAGAGGTAATGCCATAGCGGCTATCAGCTCCAGCAGAGAGAGCAGCGGTGGCGTTATGCTCAGCTGTACCAGATTGAGCGCAGCGCCGACCAGACAGGCGATGATTAGCGGGTTCTTAATCACATTGAGCAACAGACTGGGCAGTTGAGCCCGTCGCTCTAGGGGCTGCTGTGTTGCAGCAGTTGTCTGCAGCAGTGAAAAACACAGGATACTGGCGATATTGACCAAGGGAATCATCAACACCAGAAAAACGGCGGCCCATACCATGCCACTATCGCCCAGCAGTGCGCTGACCGCCGCCAGCCCGACATAGGTGTTAAAGCGAATACCGCCCTGGAACATAGAGCTTAGTCGTCGTGGATCGCTCTCAACGAGCTTGCCCAGTAGTAAAATTAGCCCGCAGCCGAGCAACAACAACAAAACTAGCACGCTGATGACATTGCCCAGTTCACCTGCGGGTAGACTGGCACTGCTGATTTTGACCACCAGCAATACCGGGAACAGAACATAGTAGGTCAGGCGTTCAGCACCGGGCCAGAATGTCGAGCTGGGGAAGGACCAGCGGCCCATAATATAGCCGCTGATGACCAGCGCAAAGACCGGGGCCAAGGCGCCGGCAATGCTGACAAAGGCGGTCACGGGCAAACTGTTGCTAGGTTCAACTCAAAAATCCAAGGGCAGAGTCAGATGCTGGGCATAAATAAAATCGCGGTGCTCAAATAAGATCGGTGGCAGCTCAACCACAGCCCCCATGCGTTCGTAGGTTTTACGCATATGCTTGTTCATCGGATTGACCTGCTCCGGTAGTGGCCGCAGGGTGTTGGAGAAGCTGGCCCAAATCAGGTCGAGGGCGGTCAGTGACTCGCCGATAAAGTAGCGACTACTACCGCGCTGGGCTTCCAGTTGGGTGGCAAGTGCTTGCAGAATTTCGGCGATGCGTGCGGTGGCACCGGCGGCGGCCTCGGGCGAGTAGCCATAAGCCTTGGCCATGATCTGAGCAGCGGGCTGGGCCGCCTCCGGACCGTTGTTTAGCATCTCGCCAATCATACTGTGGCGGGCATTGTAGGTTAGTCCGCCGGCGCCACAGATTTCGTTGGCCAACCCAAACATGGTCACGCGTTGTGCCATATCCTCGGGGATAAGCCGGGGCTGCGGGGCAAGGCGCTCCGCCAGATCGAGGATATCTGCCCAGTTGGTACGTGCTGGTTCGTCGTCCAATACCGCTACCGGGGCATTGCGGTGTCCGGTCCAGGCTAGCAGTTCGCTATTGGTACCGCCGCCTTTTTGTTCCACCGGCGTATAGGCGATATGTTTAACATCGAACATAAACCGCGCCGCCATACTCCAGGGCGCAGGCAGCCCGCTGGTTAAAGCTAGGCGCAGTCCTGGCAGTTGTTGTGCTTCACTTGCTGTGCAGTAGTCCATAGTGATTCCTCGAGGCTTGCGGTTAAAGTTTAGTAGCCCGCTTTGGGCGACCTAGGACAATACCTTTAGGTCTTAGCTATCTTGTAGGTGTTAGGTATCTTGGATAACAAGTGGACTTGCCAAGCTCTATACGGGTTGTCTGAGCCTATTTGACGCACCGCGCTTAGCGCCCTAACTATATTACAACAACGCAGTAAGCAGGTTTTTCACGGTCGGCGGCGGGCCTTTCTTGCACGGTTTTACCCAGCCTCACTGCAGGCGCAGGATAGCGCACTTTTAAGACAGTATCCTTCAAATTGTGTTGGCTCATCTTTTAACCCGAGGACCAATACCATGACCAACATGCCGGCACTGAGTCTTGTTGCCGTTCCCGGGCGCCGCCAAGTCACTATTGAGCTGGCCACTGAAATTGAGTGCAGGGGCTTTAGTGGTATTAAGAGTCCTAGCTTGAGTGATTCGCTAGCGCTCTGTGAGGCGCTGGCTTTTGCCGCTGAGCACATTCAGTTCGGCAGCACCATCGCGCCGATTTATTTCCGTCAAGTCGCCGACTACGCGCAGACGGTAGCATTTGTCCATGAATTATCCGGCGGACGATTTTTTTTTGGCGTAAGTGTTAGCCACGAGCCGGCGCTTAAACAGAAAGCATTTACTGCGGGCAAGCCGCTCAGCGATAGTGAAAATTTTGTCAGTGAACTTAAAGCGGTACCCCGGGTTGGCGAGTTGCCGCCGATAATATTGGCAGCGCTGCGCGGCAAGATGATTGCTCCGTCGGAACGTATTGGCGATAGACTAGTGTTTGCCAATGGCGCTCGCCCGCATATGGCGAAATCACTAGGCGGCCGGTCAGGCAGTGTCCGCGCAGCTGACGAATTTTTATTGGCGATATGATTCCGACCTATATTGACAACGATGTCGAGGTAGCCAAGGCTGTTAACTGTAAGATGCTGAGCGGTTATTCGATGTTGCCAAACTATCGCAATTACTGGAAAGAGGTGGGTTATCAACAGGAGATGGAGGGTGCCGAGCAGGCGATTGCAGTGTGGCGCTTCGATAAACCCCCCCAACTTTTAACCGATCAATGGCTGGCCGATACTACCTTGTTTGGCTCTGCTAGCGCGGTTAGGGCGTGCGTAGAGGCTTGGCTTGACGTCGGTGTCAAAACCTCGATTCTGCTGCCTTCGTCTGCTAATGGCGGGCAGATGCGCGCCTTCGAAGAGTTGCTTGCTAGCTACAGTCAGCTACAGCTAGCTATCTTGGCCAGCCCGCGCGCCGCTTAGTCGAGCTTGAGCGCCTGCTCGATCAAGGCTTTGCGCAAGATTTTCCCGGTGTGATTGCGGGTAATACTGTCGATAAATAGTAATTGCTTGGGGTGTTTGTAGTCGCCAATTTTGCCCCGGCAAAACGCTCTAAGTTGGGTCAATGTTATCTGGTGAGAACCGCGGCTGACCACCGCCGCGCAGACCCGCTCCCCCCACTCGCCGTCGGGTAGACCAAATACGGCAACATCGGCGATCTCAGGGTGCTGTTCTAAGATCGCCTCCACTTCTCTGGGATAGACGTTTTCGGCGCCGGTTTTAATCAGCTCTTTGATGCGGCCTTTAAAATAGAGATAGCCTTGGTCATCGAGAGTGCCAATATCGCCGGTTTGAATCCACTGTCCCCGGTACAGGTCATGATTGGCGGCTTCGTTGCGCCAATAGCGTGCGGTAAGGCCGCCGCGAATAACAATCTGACCGTCTTTTCCCGCGCCAAGGGGTTCGCCCTCGCTGTCCCAGATTGCAATATCAATACCGGGAAAGGCTCTGCCGCAGGATGTCGGGCGCTGAAAAACATCCGGCCCGGTAATAAAGACCACCGGGCCGGTGCTCTCGGTCTGCCCGTAAACACCAAAATAGTCACAGTTTAGTGCTTTGCACAGACGCTCCATACTGGCGGTGGCTCGACGGCCACTGCCGCCGCCACCTAAAATCATTCGCAGCGCGCTAAAGGGGGTTGGCCCTTGTACGGCCAATTTATCGCGAATGGCGTTGCTGTGCGCGGCCGCGGCGAGCATAGTGAAAGTGATAGCGTAGTCGGCAATGGCATCGGCGGCGGCAATGGCCGTGACCTTGCCGAGAATAACGCAGCTACCGCCAGCCAACAGTGTAGCCCGGGTGCGAATAAGTCCGGCCTGATGAAAAAAAGGCATCAGTGCCAAATAGCGATCGCTGCTGTTAATAACTACTGCGTCACGCGTTAGCCGATCGGCCAGCACCGAGCCGGCATGACTTTGCAGTGCCCCCTTGGGCTTGCCGGTAGTCCCGCTGGTGTAAATCATTAGCGCGGCATCTTCGGGCGCTAGGCTCACCGGCGTCAGTGCCTGCTGAGTTTGCGCGAGTTGTTCGCTGCTATAGTTCAGACTTTGCTCGCCGCTCATGCCGATAAGGGTCTTAAGCGAGGGGCAACGCTGCTGCAGTTGTCTGGCCAGTTCGGCAAAGTGGGGGCCGGCTATAAGTGCGCAACTCTCGGCATTGTCGATCATCCAGCTTAGTTCGTCGGCGGCCAGACGGGTGTTTAGCACATGTAAAATCACCCCCGCCTTCGCCGCGCCGTAGTGCCAGCTAATATAGTCGATACTATTGTGGCCCAAAATTGCCAAGCGATCACCGGGGTTTAATCCCAGCCTCTGCAGGGCAGCTCCCTGCGCTGTCGCACGCCGGTTG
>JBLHLU010000191.1:0-7673 GCA_047623385.1 Paraglaciecola psychrophila | reverse complement strand
CCTCTTCGGGGACATCGTCGATGGATTCGAAAAAGCCCGATGTCTCGGCCTCCCAGCGCTTAGCTTGTTGTTCGCTAAGCAGTAACTGCTTGAATTGTTTTGGGCGCTGCAGCCCGGTTACTGAGGCGTTAGTCCATATACCCTGCAAGTCGGGATTGCCCTGAGCGGTTCTTGGCAGTGTCCAGGTTTCAGCGTGAAGTGCGTTGCCCAATAGGGTACTCACCACCAGAGTGATGCCCAGAAAGTAGTCGCAGAGAAGTTTATGCATTTTCAACGCCCGCATTAGTTGGCCGCCTTCCTTAAGTCGCCATACATCAACTGTTCGACAAACTCGACACATTTAAACTGTTGTAGCTGGGCGTCGGCACCAACGCGCTTGTAAATGGGCATGCGAATAGTCCAGGGGCGGGTGAATACATTGTTGTCTTTCATGGTGGCTTGGTAGTCGATAACATGCTCGTTGAGCAAGGTATAGCGCTCGGTAACCGTTAGCGCATCGCTGTGGTGATTGCCGGCGCGATCAAACCAAGATTGGTTGTTGTGACCGGTCACTACCACCACCAAAGTGTCGCCTTCCCAGTGGGCGTCAGACTGCCCCATCCAAGAATCGATAGGCGCTGCAGTGCTATTGTTAAATAGCAGATTGCGAAAGGCACCGGCATATTCGTAAGTAATCACCGTTGCGCTGTCACTTTGGTGAATCTGAAAAGGAAAGGGCATATAGGTTGCTCGGGGCACACCGGGTAAATAACATTTTATTTCAGGGTCGGCATCTAGCCATTTTTTTTGATTGTCTACTTGGGTTTGGCGCCCCTGCTCGTTGTAGGGAATCATGCCACCGTCAATCACACCGAGGCCTGCAGGTACTGCGCCAACCGCGCCCAATGCTACAACCTGCGGTGCTGGAACAGGCCCCAGCGGGCCGGCAACCATAGCCATTGCAGCCTTCGCTGAGCGCGGTTCTAAACCGTAGTTAGCACTGTTGAGAACTTGCCATACACCGTTAAAGTCAGGTTTGCCGCTGGCGGTGCGGGGAATATCAGCGAGCGTGCCAGCGCAGTATAAGCAACACAGTGCAATAAGGGTTGAGCGCTTAAACATGGTTATTACTCCTTTCATTTTTCCATACCCACAGGGCGCAGATACCGCCGGTTAGTAGCGTTAATAACAGCGGTGACAGCAAGTCGGCCCACCCCGAGGCGATATAGGCAGCGGTGAAGGCTAGCGTGGCAAGGGTAAAACCCAGTATCGCGACAACGCCTTTAAAGCGCGGAGCAATAGCGGCTGGCACTAGAACGATGCCGGCGACAATAATAAAGATGGCGCCGTGGATAAGAATGTCGACCACCGTGGTATGCCAGGGCTCAACACATTTTCCCGCTACCAGAAATATCGGGTCGCACTGTGTATTGCTGAAGTTGTACAGCACAGTTGTTACCACTACGGTTAACAATACAATTGCTATCGGTGACAGCAGCACAAAAAGCCAGCGTAGCCCCTTCATAAAACCCCTTACTTTTAGTGTCTCAAGCGCTCATTGAGGCGCGCTTAGTTATTATTATACGGGCCAGTTCAGCGGTTTATTTGGCTAAGCTCAGCCCGACTTTATGCCATAAGCAATCAATTGATGCCAGCGAAGTTGCTGAGCTTGAGTAGCCTTTGCCTATTTCTAATTTTCAGTCTAATTCTTCGGTCGTCACTTTTAAAGTAACTTTTTGTACAGCTAACAGCGCAGTGCATCAGACGTGGCTTGCAAATAGCGCCGCGCGGCAGGAGCGTGCGTCATCTCGGTGGTAATGACTCTATTGCTATGCTTTGATAGCTCAGGGGTACTCCAAGCCAACAGTTTACCGGCGCTGTGATTGCCCCACTAATAGCTATAAGATTTTTCAAATAATAGAAGTGCATAATTACTCGCGTTATCATTGAGCTGTAGTTGAGTTTTAGCCGCACTTTAGTCGAGTTACAACCGAGCCAGGAGAGTAATCATGAGTGGTGTTAAACCTGACCTTATTTTGTACGGCGTGCCGTTTTCACAGCCGGTGCGAGCCATTATGTGGCTGCTGCTGTATAAACAGATGCCCTTTGAAATGGTGTTGATCAATCCGGGTTCTAAGGGTGAAACCGGCAGCAGAAATCCCGCGTATCTGGCCAAGAACCCCGCCGGCACTATTCCAATGATAGAACAGCCCAGCAGTGGTTTCGTGCTGAGCGAAGCGCACGCGATCATGTGTTATCTGTGCAATCAACAGGGCTGGACTGATTTGTATCCGAGCGAGCCGCAGGCGCGGGCGAAAATTGACAGTTATCTACACTTTCACCATCGCAATGTGCGAGACGCCTCCACCGGGTTGGTTGCACCTAAAATTCGCAAGGACCTCGATATTCCCGAAGCCACGCAGCAGATGGCACTGGCAACACTCACCCGTGCGCTGAGGGCAATGGAGTCTGGTTGGTTAGCGCGTTCACCCTATTTGGCCGGTGACCAGTTGAGTCTGGCTGATTTTGCCGCTTATGTAGAAGTGGGGCAGCTGCAACCAGAGTTTACCAATGTATTCGACTTTACCGAATTTCCCCATGTGCGGCGCTGGCTACAGGCGATGAAGCAGCTACCGGGGCACGATAACGTGCACACTGTGCTTACCGAGTTAGGTGATATCAGTATTGACCCGCCGTCGATGGATAGCATCAAAAATGCCAACAAAGCAGCACTGCGTGCCTTAAAAGCTGCGCTTGCCTCGCTCGGCTAAAATAGTGGCAGGATGCGCGGCAGTTGTTCGCTGCCCGCTGTTCGTTGTCTTTTTTTATCGTTCACAGTGAGTTGTTCTGGATTCGACTGCGCTGTGTTTTACTCGCGCTGCTGCCTGCTTGCAATGTCAGTGGTTACCAGAATCTGCAGGGTGGACACAACGGGTAAGCGAGCGCGATGACTTAACACTTATTCGATAGTGGGATATCGCTTATACTGGCTGATCAATTTTATTATCGAGCTATTATTATGATCAATAACGTAAACCCCTTTGCCTCGGAAGACATCTCTCCGGCCTATAGTGAAGAGTGGGCCGCCAAGCGGCGAGTTGCCGATGCTATTAAACTGTTGACCGAGGCGCTGGTCACCAGCTCTCCTAATATCGAAGAAATGAACAAAATCGCCGACAAGTTGCAGATGACTGCAGCGGACTTTCGCGACTCTCCCAGGATATACGGCCGCGACGAGTGGGCGTCCAGTGGCGAACACGGTAACTACCCACAGATTAGTCATGAGCTCAATCCACTAACGGGCTTAAGTAATCCTATCGCGCCGCCAGTCAATATGTGGATAGAGGGCGACCAAGCTCGGGGTACCTGCACCTGTAACTGGGCCTACGAAGGGCCGCCGGCCAGTGTTCATGGCGGTATCATCGCTGCCATTTTTGATCAGTTTTTAGGTATGACGCAGGGGCTGGGGGGGCAGCCGGGTATGACCGGCTACCTGAATGTTAGCTATCACAACAAAACGCCGCTCAATAAAGAGCTAACACTTGAGGGGCGCTTGATTAAGGTGGAGGGCCGAAAAACGATCACCCGTAGTGAAATGTATGCCGAGGGTATTATGACCGCGAGCTGCGAAGCGCTGTTTGTTCAGGCAAAAAATATCGCCGATCCAATACGGCGCTAGCCGCAGCGTCTGCATCGTCGGCAACAGCTGTAGCCGACGGTATGTGTAGTTACAGTGAATAGGGTGAGTGTAAGGTTCTACAGAAAAATAAGTGTATTAACGATTCTATTATTGCAGATATGCTCGCTGAGCGAGCTTAACTTTTATCACCGCCATCACCGCCATCACGCCTTAAATCTTAGCGGCAGGTGTTCTCCGTTTTATTTTTCTGCTGGTATGTCTGTTGTTAAATATTTGGGATTGTTCCCCACACCAAGAGTTTGCATTGCCTAGTGGTATTATTTTTCCCCCTCGCTGTTGTCAGTTTTTTAAACACTGAAATACTCCCGCATTTTGCCAGCAAACTTCATCGCCGCCAATATGACTATTTTTCTGGGAAACGCCTGCACTGGAAAACTTCAGCAGCAAACGCAATAACGCAATCACTCAATTACAGCGCTATCGGCTCTCGTAGTACGCAGTGCAGTGGTAGCTAGTTGTATTATTGTCGATGAGAATTAGTTAGACACTTTTTATATTGAAGACTCACTCCGTCTGAAAAATAATAATAAGTGACCGCTTTTACGCTACTAACTATCTCTACGTAGTGAGTAAAGGCTAGCAAGGGTGAAGAATTTTTTCCCTAGTATTTTGTTCTAAAATTGAACCGCTGTAAAACTACACACGGACCTTGCTAGCTGTGCCTATTTCAACTGTGGTGGTGACTTATTTCAAAAAAAGTAACCGGACATTTAGTCATGCTGCTGTCCGGCAATACCGACATTATCGGTAATCGTAATTTTATTGCGTAGTATTTTTTTAAATACCGAGCCTCGGAAAATTCCACCAACTTATAAGAAGTCGATTGCCAGCTAGCCCATTTTCCTAGCACGCTTAATGATAGCGCCTATGTTAGTAACTATTGGGTGGCGACGGCACTGCAGTCATCTCTACCAGCCATTTTAATAACAGTGGCCATTACACTGAGAGTACTATTACACCGAGAGACTATTATACCGAGGGTAACTGCCCATTAGCGTCACCCTCAGTTAATTCGGCAAAGAAAACCGTATGGTTTTTATTGGTTCCTGGAAATAGTGAGAATTCTGCTAATCTAACGTATTTACGCAGCGGCAAATTAGTGCAATAACGATCAGTGGCTCTACTTACTCGCGCTGCGTAAGACTCGATGAATTTCGGCCGCAGAGCGGGTAGACTATTTTCTCGATAATAATTTTAGTTATAAGGATATTGAAAAAATAAAAGTGGTGCTGGCCGATCATCAATTCACCACACTGGGTACTGCGTAGTTAGCCGTTCATGATACCTTCAAAATAGCAGCGATATTAATACATGATGCGCTGGCCAAATGGCGGGCAACGAGTTGCGCAAAGCTTAGCTAGGTTGAGCGGGGTAACGGGTTAGTCATTAGCGCGCGGTACTGAAATGGATAAATGATACCGTGTATTTAAATGGCTACTGGATCATTCACCTGACCACCAGCAAATTTTGGAACCCTACACCGGTGCCGATAGTTTTTACGACTGGGAACAACTGCTGGGCCAGTTTAAGGACACCGACCGCATCAATAGTGGATGGTCGGCGCTCTTGATCGAACGACTTGTCGACGGGCAGGCCGTGCTCAAGTTCGATTGTTGCTAGCCGGTGGTGATAAGGAAAAAGTAAGTAGTCGCTGGTGCAATAATTACCGCCGATTATCGGGGCTCTAAGTATCTCTAGTGAGGGCCAAAGGTGTAGATACCTTTGGGCCGAATCACCGCTACCTTTGAACTGCGATGATAATGAGCTAGTATAGTCGCACTAGGTAAAAAATCGTTTAGCTTAGTGATTCGTTACACTTAACACTAATATTTTTTATTATTATATTCATCGTGAGTGCTAGCTGATTTTCTCTCGTTAGCGTACGCATTGTATTATTGGTGTTTTATCTACAACGTTATCGCCCCGGAGGGCATTTAAACGTTGCAAGGCTTGTTGCTCGAACGGATTTCAACAACGAGAGTAAACCTGTTGGAATCACGGAGCCGGTAAAAATGGCACTATGTTTTAGACTTGTTATCATCTTTTCGGCCCTGTTCATTTTGTTTGCCTCTTACGGCTCTTTTTTAAAAGAAAGCGAAGGCGTTCGAAAAGAGCTTGTGGCCAATGCGGTTAGTAGCTCCGAGCAGGTCAGGGAATATTTTATTCTGGCCGAGACGCAATTAATTTCGCTGAAAAACGCGATGGAAAGTAATATTAAACTGGCTGATTCCGGTCTGTTGCCACACTCCATGGTTGAAGATATACAGTATGATTTAGCCAGTGGCAGCTATTATGGTGGCGCCGATCAGGGGGCTTTTTCTAGCGTCGGTGCGGCCAGTGTTATCGGTATTGGATTGCCTGGGACAGGTGATCAAAGCTTACTTAACGAGCAGGTAGCCTCAATCGCACTTAGCCCAGGATTTTCTAGTGCACTGGCGGTATTGCAAGATGTACAGTGGGTGTACTATTTATCTGTCAGAAACTTTTCCACTGTGGCGCCGGGTAATGATGTGGTGCCCGATTCATTCTATCCACAGATCTATCAAAAAGAATACTGGTTGCAATCGCTACCGGCAAACAACCCCGAGGCATTGCTAGCAATATCAACGCTTTATGAAGACACCACCGTCAAGGGCTCGGTGGCATCGTTGACCCTACCGGTACTCATTGATAGTGATTTTCGCGGTGTTGTGGTGCTGGATATTAATATTGAAACGGTCGTTGGTCTGACCTCATCAGATATTTCGAGTCAGCAGGGCGATGCATACTTAGTTGACGAGTATAAGAATGTGCTGTCGACAAATCCCAGTCTTGAAGATATCGTGCTATTTGATCAAACTCTTCCTCTTGAGCGCTCAGTGGTAACCTCGAGCGAAAAAGCCTATGTAGTTATTCCTCTTGTCGAGGGTCAACTCTGGTACGTTTTTCATATCAATGAACGTGAAGAAATGTTGCTATCGGTACAGCGATCACTGTTACCTTGGAGCTTTCTGTGTTTTCTATTTATCGCCATTTACTTTTTTATCCGGTTAAAACAACAGTCGCTTTACACTCGAGAGCTCAACGATAAACTTGAGTTGCGTGTTCAGGAGCGAACCATGGCATTGTCTCAATCAAAAATTGAAGCCGAGCAAGCCAGTGAGGCGAAATCAGCATTTTCAGCCAATATCTCTCACGAAATACGCACGCCAATGAACGGTGTTATCGGCCTCTCGGAGCTGCTGGCCGACTCGCCGCTAAACAAGCAGCAGCGTCACCATATTCGTGCACTTAAGAGTTCGGGGAAGTTGTTACTGGCTATCATTAACAGCGTATTAGACTTTTCTAAAAACTATCAAGAAGATATTCAGCTTAATAAAGTCCCGATTAATTTTCGCTCTTTTATTGAAGAGATTACCGCGGCGCACAGTATTATCAATAACCATGTGGTTTTCTCGATTGATATTGAACCGGCTTTCCCCAAGTATATTTACACCGATCCGCTGCGGCTACAGCAGGTGATTGTCAATTTGCTTAATAATGCTTTCAAGTTTACCCATCAAGGGCATGTCACTTTGGCGGTAGCACAGGTTAGCGGGGACGACGGCAGTGATTGCATTCAATACACGGTTACCGATACCGGTATTGGTATTGCCGAAGACCAACAAGATAAACTGTTTCTTCCTTTCCGTCAGGTAGACGAGTCTACCTCAAGAAAATACGGTGGCACCGGTTTAGGACTGGCTATCTGCAGGCAAATTGTTAACGCTATGGGTGGCGTAATAACGATTGTTAGTGCGCTCGGTGAAGGCTCAAGTTTTTCGTTCACGGTGGCGCTAGACATTGCCGAGCTTGGACCGGAGCATTGCTCGGATGAAACTGAGCTAGCCACTTTTGAGGGTATCAAAGTATTACTGGCGGAGGACAATCCGATTAACCGCCTAGTAGTAACAAGTTACATGGGTAAGTTGGGGCTGCAATACACAGCAGTCGAGAACGGGCAGTTGGCGGTTAA
>JBLHLU010000190.1:0-7702 GCA_047623385.1 Paraglaciecola psychrophila | reverse complement strand
CAATTCTCAATGGATTCGGTTTCGGTTTCGGAATCGGTTTCGGAATCGGTTTCGGAATCGATGTCGAAATCGGAATCGGAGGCGGTATACCCATTAACCTTGCCGCCTGCACCTATCGTGACGTAAGACGTTGCTGAAAACAGACCGCCACTGTAAGACGCCTCGTACATTCCAAGAGTAGAGGGTGCGTTGGCTCCTGATATCTCAGAATCCACTCCGGTGCTGATGTAACCACCGGCAAAAACAGCGCCAATCATTTCAGCATGCGCGCCGACTGATGCGTAGCCACCCATATTCCAGGTAACACTGCCACTGCCACTGCCGCAGACAGAACCAAAATCAGAGCAGTCAGTCATTACAATTATTGTTCCGGCACCAAGGCTCAACATATCTGCGATATTGAAAATATAATCGTAGCCACCAGTAAGCGTGAGAGTTATTCCCGCACCCGTTGTCAGGCTAGCTGCATTATAGACAACAGTAGTACCGTCTGTGGTAGTTCCGAAGCTCGAAGGGTCGAGTGTTACGTCGCTAGGCATTGTTGTCGCGAGAACATTGCGATTATTCGGGTCCGTTGCTGTGAAAAGGTTATAGTGATTTTGAGCAACGTTAACTTGCCCACTTTCGTAAGGCATTACTGGTGCCGCGCCAGGTGCCTCACCATAATGGACAATTGCCCCGGCTCCTAGGGTAAAAGCAGTGCCATAGGTCGCGCTGCCAGAGACGACTGTGCTTGCACCAAGCGTTGTAGCAGTACCAGATAAGGTGTTCTTAATATCTGTTCCAGCCGTACCCACTGTACTACCCGCGCCAAAGGTTATAGCGGTTCCGGTCTGAATGTTGCCATTGACAGCGGAGCCAGCTCCAACAACCAGATAGGTATTGGCTACAATGTCGCCACCGACTTCTGCATTGGCGCCAGAGCTTACGTATGTGTTTCCAAAGACCAGCGGAAGAACCGGATCGCTCCAGTCCGCTTGGGTAAAGGTTGTGCCTGCCATTATGAATAGGCCGGTCAAAAGGGGTATGGTTTTTTTCATGGCTTTCACCTTAATTTATCAATTGTACAAAAAAGTTAGCGGTGACGGCGTGTGCCGTGACAGGGAAAAATGATCTTTACGTGGCCACTCAATGTTACAGGCAGTAAATACGTTATATTGCAGATATTTAACATAACAAATTATCCATATAAGGTAATATATAGGTTTTTAGATTTTAAGCATCTTCAATAATTTTCAGCAATTCCTACCCCAAGTATATTTTTTCCTTATAAAACAGTGTCATAGACTAAGTTCAAAAAAAGCCCGCAATAGAAAGTGTAAAGAAACTCGACACTTTCATAGGTATCGGCTGCGGGGTTAGTTAGCACTTTCGGCTGTCCAGCACCGTAAACACTACCTTTCGCTCCATCGCCACAGTTAAAAATACCATTGCAAAACCGTAAAGAATCACGACACTAAACTCTTCAGGGACAGCTAAGGTCTTTAACGGCCCAAGCTGTATGAAAACAAAATAACAAACTCACTATAGCCGTTCTTACGCTGCGCTAATGTGCGCTGAGACACACTTTGCTCTGTTGGTAGCTAGGCAAGGAAAAATATTTGCGCGCCATTCAAGTTAGCTGGCGTCCTGGATACGGTTAAAGCTGCTATCAGACCGTATGTTAATGACTACAGGGGATGTAAAGCAGGATGTATTTGTACTGTTGAGACCAATGTTAAGGGTTTTTAGGCAGGGCAGTGTTGCCGAAAGCCGAAGCCAAATCGTTGCCTACCTGTTTTATTAATTGTTGTTGCCAGTTGATTGCCGGGCGATAAACGGGAGGCACTGGCAAAGGCAAGCGAACCCCTTGGGCATTGTAGATCCAGAAAACAGTAGATCCCAAAACATAGTAGATCCGGTAAAATAGTAGGTCTCGAAAAATAGTGGTCACCGGAAAATAATAGAAACTGAAATATAGCGGTAGTGGTGAATTCTTGGTGGGGCTCTTGTTACTATGTCTTATGAATGTCGATGAATTTGTTACTAGCAACACCGAGTAGTGTAGCTACGTTATCGTCAGCTAAAACTTTGTTTTCTTATCTATTCGAGCAAACGATAACGTTATTGTGACAAGTTGTTTGGCTGCTGTTCTAAGCGTCTTTGGCGTGTGCGGCATCTTTAAAGATAGCATGAAAATTGAAGTAAAAATCTTGTGAAAAGGGCCGTGTTGGCGGCACGTTGTTACAGTTATGTTTGTGATTCGTTTGTGGTGCGGTAATTATGCTGCTATATGGCTGGTTGATGAAGGCTGCCATTCGACTCTTAAAAGTCTTTTTAGTAGGGCGGTGTATTTGATTTTTATTAAGTAAGGTCATTGTATTAAGTGGTTTGTCTTGCTTTTTATATAAGCGTATAGTCAAAAGTATCTTGCTTAGTTCACACCAATAAAAATAATGCTCACTTGCAATTATTCATAAAAATATTGAGAACATAATGATCGTGACCATCACGCCGATTTGGGGCTATCTACTTACTGTATTACTGGTAGTATTTTTAGCACTGCATCTTCGCAAACTAAAAAAAATAAAGGTATTTGAGGATAAAGCCGCCCATCTCGAGTCAATTTTAGTCGCTATTCCCGATGCTATTGTTTTTACAGGCACAGACCGCAAGGTTGTGAGTATCAACAGAGGGATGGAGTTATTATCTGGCTACAGTATTAATGAACTTGCCGGAAGGTCGACATCGATATTTTACCAGACCACAAAAGACTACGAACAGCAGGGTCAGATTTATTTCAATCCAGAGCGTACAGATAAATCTCTACCACGAGAGATAACTTACCGGAGAAAAGACGGTAGTGTGTTTTTGGGGGAAACGTGTAGTCGATCGGTAAAATCCAGCAGTGGCGAATTCCTCGGTTATATCTCAGTAAGTCGGGATATTTCTGAGCGTAAGAATGCTGAAGAAAAACGCGAACTGGCCGCCAGTGTGTTCATTCACGCTCGAGAAGGCATTATGATCTCCGATAAAAGTGCGTCTATTATCAATGTGAACAAAACTTTTACTGAGATAACGGGGTATTCGAGCCTGGAGGCGATAGGACAAGATCCTAGCTTGTTAAGGTCTGACAAACATCCAATTGAATACTATACCGAAAGAAGACGAGTGATTTTTACTACAGGCCACTGGCAGGGTGAGCAATGGATCTGCTGTAAAAATGGAAAAAACACTATCGTACGGCACAATATTGCTGCGGTATATGACAGCAAAGGTAATGTAAAAAATTATGTAACAATGTTTTCAGATATAACGGCGATGAAAGAGGATCAAGAGCAACTAAAACGCAGCGCCCACTACGACTCACTGACCGGGCTACCTAACCGCACTTTACTGGTAGATCGCCTAAACCACGCTATGAAGCAGCGTCAAAAGAATCAAAATTCTTTGGCCGTTGTCTTTCTTGATTTAGACGGTTTCAAGGCGGTCAATGATGCCTACGGCCACAGTGTTGGTGATGAGTTGTTGACTATACTGGCGCAACATATGAAAGAGGCTTTGCGTGAAGGTGATACATTGTCACGTTTCGGCGGTGATGAGTTTGTCGCTATAGTGGCAAATTTAGGTGAAACTGAAAGTTGTGAAACCGTGCTAAAACGGTTGCTCGCAGCCGCCGCTACCCCTGTTGCTATGGGCAATGCCGCGGTTCGTGTTTCTGCAAGTATTGGTATTACCTTGTATCCACAAGACGATGTTGATGCGGAGCAACTTATACGGCACGCAGATCAGGCTATGTATATTGCAAAGCAGGGCGGTAAGAACCGCTATCACTTCTTCGATACGGCGCAGGATAAAGCGTTCACGGTGCAGCGGGAAAGTCTCGGTGATATTCGTTCGGCGATGCAACGACAAGAGTTTGTATTGTATTACCAGCCGCAAGTGAATATGGGCTCTGGTGATGTAATAGGTATGGAGGCCTTAATACGTTGGCAGCATTCTAGCCGTGGTTTAGTGCCACCGCTAGATTTTTTACCGGCGATAGAGGGCCACGGCATTAGTCTGGAGATCGGTGAATGGGTTATAGAAACGGCCTTGGCGCAGATAAGGCAATGGCAAGGTATGGGAATAAAGCTCCCTATTAGTGTCAACATTAGTGCCCATCAAATCCAGCAAGATAACTTCGTGGATCGCTTGGCCGAATTATTGGCAGCTTATCCTGAAGTAAGCCCACGCTATTTAGAATTGGAAATACTGGAAACGAGCGGTCTAAGTGATATCAGAAAAGTGGCCGATACTATGCGTGCTTGTCGAGATTTAGGGGTACGTTTTGCCTTGGATGACTTTGGTACAGGTTATTCATCCCTCACTTATCTTCGGCGTCTACCTGCAAGCTTGATAAAAATAGACCGGAGCTTTGTGCGTGATATGTTGGTTGACGCGGAAGATTTTGCGATTGTTGAAGGTATCATAGCCTTAACTAAGTCATTCAAGCTTGAGGTGATTGCTGAAGGTGTTGAAACTGCTGAACAGGGCGCCACCCTATTGAAGCTAGGGTGTGAGCTAGCACAAGGCTATGGCATTGCCAGACCGATGCCGGCCACTGATGTGCCAGCGTGGATAGGTGACTGGAAAGAAGATCCTGGTTGGAAGACTTGAAAAAATAATAAGTGTGAAGGCTGCTTTACATCGCCGATTATTCAGGTCATCGAAGAATTGCAGAATTGCAGAATTGAAGAACTGCAGGGAAATTACCCCGCCCGATCCATTAATGTCTACCAAACAAAGCAATAACATAGCTTGTCCGCAAAGTTACATTACCCGATTTAGCACATAAAAAAACTTAGATCGAAAAAACATACTAACGTGCGCCTTTGTACTTATTAATCAGAGACTTGTCGCCACGATGAGGCGTTCTGTACGGAGCTTGCTACGAACACTCATTAAGTGCCGAGTGAAAAAAAGGTGCTACTGGAAAAATCATGTAAAATTACTTGAATCGCTAGTTGTGAAATTCTGTCACACTTACCATAAAGTGTTAGTGCAACACCTGTTCAATTCTAACGAAAATTATAACCTAAGACACAAACGGTGCTATAGGTTCGCTTGTTATCTGGCCTAGACTTTTGCGATCTATTCCATTGTAGCTGCGAATGTATTGGATTTTCTATTTAGGTTATTTTACTAGGAGCTCAACTGATTCTAAAAATACTTTAAATGTCATTGTAAGCTTTAAAAAACTAAGACCATGTATAGGCAGCAATGCGCCAAGGGCAAACTCGAAAGGCCTCAATCTCGAACTCAGTTAGCCTCAATAAGACTTTGCGCTTGCCAAGAGTCATCAGGTTTCCAGCTAGATAACCATGTTGGAATATCACCAGCAGGCATGGGTCGAGCTACAGCATAACCCTGTGCCAGTTCACAGCCCATTTGTAATAGCGCTACTCCATGAGCGACAGTTTCTACACCCTCGGCAATCACTTCACGCTGAAATTCTTTAGCTAAACTGACTACGCCTTCAACAATCGCCGAATCATCGGCATTTTCTAACATCCCGCGCACGAAACTTTGGTCGATTTTAATCAAGTACGCTGGCAGGCGTCTGAGATAGGTAAGTGATGAATACCCGGTGCCAAAGTCATCTAAGGCAAAGTGTGCGCCTAACTTATGGCAGGCATTCATGGTGTCGAGTACTTGTCCGATATCACTTAGCGCACTTTTTTCCAGTATTTCCAGCTCTAAATCCTGCGGGTTAACCTCAGGGTGAGCTGCCAGCAAAATTTTCAACCGAGCTGTGAAATTACTTTGTTGTAATTGATAGGCACTGATGTTGACACTGATAGAAAGGTGCTCGCCGATGTTTTGGTATTGGCTTATTTGGGCCAACGCAGTGTCTACAACCCACTCACCCAGTTCTAGGCTAATAGGATGGCCTTCTATCACTGGCAAGAACTCTAAAGGTGGAACTAAACCGCGGTCAGGATGTTGCCAGCGGATTAAAGCTTCAAGGCCTATCACTTCGCCCGTCTTCATATTCACTTTGGGTTGATAGTGCAATACAAACTCACGTCGTTCCAAAGCCGCCCGTATATCGGCTAAAGCTTGTTGTTGAGCCTTGGTCTGACTATCTTGTACAGTATCAAACAGTCGATAACGGTTTTTACCGGTTTCTTTGGCGACATACATTGTTTGGTCGGCATGGCGAATGAGTTGGTTTGCTCTTACACCGTCTTGTGGGTAAAAGGTGACACCAATGCTCGCTGAAACTTGCATTACAGAACCACTTACGGTGACGGGGTCAGCTGCGGCTTTTAGCAGCCGTTCTAATATAGGCTCAGTGTCTTTTATTTTTTCCAAGTCAACCATAACTGCTATAAATTCATCGCCACCAATACGAGCTAACGTATCACCTTCACGTAAAGCCTCTTTCATGCGTTGTGACAGTGCAACAAGTAGTTTATCGCCTATATCATGACCGTATGTGTCATTAATAATTTTAAAGCCATCTAAGTCCAGATAGGTTACCGCTAATGACCGATTGCGACGTTGACTTTGTACCATGGCTTGACTTAAGCGGTCTTCCAATAATCTGCGGTTAGGCAAATCGGTCAGTGGGTCGTAATATGCCATACGCTCCAGCTTTTCTTCAGCTAGTTTACGCTCGGTAATATCAGTGGCTGCGACAAGGCAGTCTGTCTGAGATATCCCAGCATCAGCTTCAAGGCTAAGCCACAACCCCTGCTTATCGACTTGAATCAATATCTCACAGTTTTGCTTATCACCAGTCGCAAAAGCCAATGCCAGGCAGTGACTGAACGTCACCCGGTGTTGCTGGGTTACGTAGGTTAAAAAACGTCGCGTTGTTAAGTCTAATCTTTCCAGCCCTAGTAGGCTTGCCCCCCTCAGGTTAACCTGTGTGATCTTGCTGTCGCGGTCAAGAATGAAATAGCCTACCGGTGCAAAATCAAAGAGTTCGGTGTAGCGGTGCAATGCTAGACCTTCCGCTTCTCTGGCCTCGCGCAGTGCTTCGTTTTGCATCTCCAGCTCAACTTGATGAACTTGCAGTTCGTGTAACAGTTTTTGTTTATCCCCCGCCGGCAGTAAAGCGGCCGGCGTCGCCTTGGATTGCAAGCGTGCTTTTGCCATTCGGCGCAGTTCTTCTGACGTAGGGAGGGTCATTATTTTTCCTTACATTATTCAGATTTCAAACCTGCCTGTAACTGACCCGGCAGATTGCTGTTCACGACTTTTTTCCTGCATTGACCCAGTGCAGTTGAGTCGTTTTTGTAGCGCATTGGCGGTAAAAAACTCCGTGCACTGATTGATATAGCAGCCTTGCAGTACCGCTAACGCTTCACCTGTCATCGAACTAGTCAGCTTGTCACCGGCGACGCCGCAGTCACCGGTATAGTCTTCTCGGCGGACAAAAAACCCTCGATTCGGTCAAGGCACTTATAAGGGCTTTTTTTGCTTAGATAATGGTTTAACGTCTTATAATCGGTAGGCCTGTTGCTAGTTACTTTAATTTATCTGTCGTTGCCTTTGTGTTATCGCTGATGGGCGAAGTCGACGACAGGTTTAATAAGTAATACTGCCGTTCAACGCTGACGATTTGCAATCGTAGTATATAGTGGACCCCAATAGCAAGACAGTTTATTGCCCATTTTAAGATAGAGCGCCACAGGCCAGTACTGATGCTGCTTCTACAGTATCAAGCGCCGTT
>JBLHLU010000189.1:0-7783 GCA_047623385.1 Paraglaciecola psychrophila | reverse complement strand
TTCCTACCCGATTTTTTTATTTCCAAAATAGCTATTTTTTCCTATTGCATAAACTATTCCGCCGTCTTTTAAGCCCCCATCATTTTATTGCATGCTAGGGCGTCGTATTCCATCGGCTAGGTTTTAATACAGTTTTAATGCAGTTTTAATGCAGTTTGAATGCAATCGCTTTCAGTTGGTTAAAATCGATGGCTGAGCCCTGCTGTTCTTTCTCGTACAATAATTCTTCAAGCTGTTGGAAGCACTGCAGCTCGTCGTCAGCCATGTAGTGCAGACAGATTCCGCCAAAATACCAAAACAAATCGCGGTTTATAACTGGCGTGGTATGCGGATAGTTGGCCACTATATAGGCTACCAGCTCTTGTCCCAGCACGAAAAACTCTTCCTGAGGGTGATCAAAGGTCGACAGCGTATGAAGTTTTTGCATAAACAAATCGTCTTCGCTATCTGATATTGCCGCTGAAAATGGCAACTGCTGTTTACAGTGGCTCAGGAGCTCGGTGATGAGTGTCTGATGGTAAGAGAATCGGTCGAAGGTCTCGCTCATTAATGACTCTTTGCTGTTGAGTTGATGGTGGGTGCGCGCCGGGGTATAACGTCAAAAAGGCCTGCTTTGCTGACGTTAATAATACCTAGTCTAACAAAACCGGTGGTGCAAAGCAGCTGCTAACGAGAATATTGATCGCTTCCTATTACCCCGGTAAAGCGTGTTATTATGGTGCATAACTTTCCGGCTTTGCATGTTTGCGCATGTCCCTACCGCTGCTAATACAGCGTTAGTGATGAGTTGCTCTGTTTGTCGTGAAGGAAAAACTACTAGGTCAGTAATGCTACTGCTGTAGCGGAGAGCAAGTGTGAGTACATTGTATGATGGCGATTTACCTCTGGGCAAGCCGTCGAGTTATTTTTCAGCTTATGCGCCGGATTTGTTACGCGCCATACCGCGGCATCTTGCCAGAGATGCGTTGGGGCTAAATCGCGCCAACCTGCCTTTTTTTGGAGAAGATATCTGGAATGCCTATGAATTGTCTTGGCTCAACCCCAAGGGCAAACCTGAGGTGGCTTGTGCCGAGTTTCGCTTTCCCTGCGAATCGCCGGCAATCATCGAGTCGAAGTCGTTAAAACTCTATCTCAACTCATTCAATCAAAGTGTCTTTGACAGTGTCGACCAGCTGCTAAAGACAATAAAACAAGACTTTAGTGATTGTGTTGGGCATCCGGTCATCGTCAACATTATGCAGGTTGAATACAGTGTTAATGCCGGTTATAACCAGTTAACAGGGTCTTGCCTCGATCAGTTAGACGTCACTATCGACGAATATAATCCGGATCCAGCACTGCTGATTCAGGAGAAGCTGGTAGTGAAAGAGCAGCTGTACAGTCATTTGCTACGCTCGCTATGCCCAGTGACTGGCCAGCCAGACTGGGGCACGCTGATTATCGAATACACCGGGCCCAAAATTAATCACGAAGGTCTGCTGAAATATATTATAGGCTATCGGGAACATCAGGAATTCCACGAGAATTGTGTGGAGCGTATCTACCGTGATATCGCCGATTGTTGTGAAATCGAACAGCTGTCAGTATACGCACGTTATGTACGCCGGGGCGGGGTCGATATAAACCCCTACCGGTGCTCCAACCGTGAAAAATGCCAAAATGTCAGATTAAATCGACAATAACTCTTTTATTGCAAATTATTCACTGCTAACTTATCCGTTTTAATAGCGGATCTTTTCGCTGTGTACCATAATCTATCCATAACAACCTCCATAGTTTCATAGGCTTAGTCAATACCGTTTTGGTAATAAGCTAAATTAGTGGCGTAATAAATGCCCGAATTAGGTCGAAAGGTTTATGACTGAATCATCTATTTTTTTATACGTAATGGCAGAAATTGCAGCTGTACTGTTGTTGATAGCGATTTTTTTAATTTTCAATATAAAAAAATTAAAGGCCATTATTGGTATTTTGCAGGACAAACTAGCCAGCTCGCAAAAAGCGCTAAAAATATCGTTAGGTGAAAATAAAAAAATAAATGCCGAATTGGTAGAGAGAAAGAATATTAAGCCGCAGGACTATCTCCACTATCTAGATCAGGAGATTGACGGTACCCGGGACTTCCACCAGACCCTCAACCCTGACCGTGATATTGTTTTGGATATTGCCCCCGATGCGCCGCTAGAACGGCAGGCGACATCGCTGCGCCACGCGCTATTGATTGCCGAGAAAGAGGCGCGTTACGCCGGTGACGGCGACAGCTCTAGCTGGGACGTACTGCAGTCCAAGTTCCAACAAATTATTCACTTTTATGTCAGCGCCACCGCTGAACCGGTGCCGCCGGTTGCTGCTGCGGACAGTGACGAGATTGCCAACTTCAAGAAGCGAATCGAGAACTTGGAGGGGTTCAAGCGGTTGTTTTTTGAAATGGAGGACAAGTGGACTAAAGCAAAAGCATTGGCCGATGACTATTACCAGCAGCTCAAAGCACTCGGTGAACAAACCGGTGGTGGTGCCGAATTTGAAGAGTTACTCAACAAATACTCCGGTGCTTTTGATGAAGTCGGCAATCTAATTGCCGAGCGATCAGGGCGCTTAGCCGCGACACAGAGTACCGCCGACGCCAATAGCAGGATCAACAATGGCAGTAAAAGCAAGATGGTTTTCGCTAATCAGGAAGAAATGCAGCATCTGCGAGATATGGCTGTAGACCAATACAAGCTAATCGAAGAGCTGAAGAAAAAGCTAGTGCTGAGCGATTCTGTGGAACAAAAAGAGCAGGCGATTACTGAAATGACTGGGCAGCTAGAGCAGCACCAGCGTTTTCTTAAAGAGGCGGAAACGTGTACGCAGCTTATTGAGGATGAACTGTCCCGAGCTTTCGAAGAAAACGAGCGTTTGAGGAAGCAATTGAATGCCAGCGAGCCTGCCCCGCAGGGCGCTCTCGACGCTGAGGAGATAGAGCGTCTTGAGACCATGATAGCGGGCTTCACTGATGAGAGCCGAGATATGCTCAGCACTATAGCCAGTTTGGAGCAGGAGAACGCCAATCTACTGGAGCAATTAAAAACTGGTAGTGCTAGCGGAGCGCCCGACAACAGCCCAGTGCTGAATCAGAAACTGCAGGAAATGCAGCAGGAATTACTCAATATGCAAACCCAGCATATTGAGCTAGAAGAACGCTATCTAGAGTTGAAAATGAAAGATGACTAAATAGTTAGTTAGGTAGCAGTATTCGGTTTTTCGGCTCGGTATAGTACGATTTTTATAGTGGGTATAGAGCCCGGTCATTAGCTACGCACCAGCACTCGCAAGCACGGTAGTATTAAACATACACCACATATTCCCTTAGCCATCGGCCACTCCGGCCTCTTATCCCGATATTTTTACCGATATAGTGCTCGCTATGATCAGAAAAAAAATCATCCTCTGTGTTGCTGCTGCGCTCTCAACGCTGCTGCTGCCGCTATTGTTAATACCCGGTTCTGCGCTGGCTTTGCTCAACCTCGGAATCAACCGCTATGGGCTGCAACTGCAACACCTCGACGGGCTAACGATAGCGTACAATCGGCTGCAACTGACAGCTGCAACGATCATTGTTGCCGACTCACCAACACAGCTTACCCTAGTCGATGCCGCGCTAACGGTTTCTTGGTCGCCATTCAGTTTGCTGACTCTCAGCGCCGCAGAGCTGGAACTAACCGACCACTATCGTGAAGTTGCTGCTGATGAGGTTGACAGTATAATGAGTGAGCCGCTGTCTGTGCGGGTCATTACTGAGCAACTGTGGGCGTTAGCGGTTGCCGAGCTGGTTATCGGTCAGCTGCGAATAGTACGTCGCGGGCAACAGACTATCGCCGTATCGAAAGTGCAATTTGACCGCCTTGAAGCTTACAGCTGGGCACTGGCATTCGACCACCAAGGCAGCGGTGTGCGTGGTCAGTTGCAACAATTAGACGGCGCTGCACTGCAACTGTCGCTCGAACTGTTTCCTAGTCTGCCAACTCAACTATCACCTAAGGCGTTACTGAAATCGACGCCGCCGCTGCGTATTGTGGCTCAGTTGCAGCCACAGTTGGGGGTATATGACGCCGTTATTAGTGCTGAGCTACCCGTACCGGCAGTGCAGCAATTGTTGCAAGGGATGGACCTGATACCAGCTACTCTCGGCCGATGGCACGGTGCCGGCAATCTTCAGTTGAGTACCTGGGTTGCAGATGATTTGAACGCTTGGTTTACCGGTGCAAACACCGTGCATATAAACCGGTTGCATCTGGACATCAGCAATGACCAATACTCGCTCGGCCCCGGGCACAAAACTGATGTGCCGTGGTTGGTAACACTGGAGCAGCCGTTGGCGCTTGAGGTAAATGCCGCTGGTGGTATTCGCCCGCTAGCAGGCAGCGCTGGCCTATCTCTCAAGGTTAATACCGAAGGCGGCGCACTCGCCGCTCGAGTTGGGCTGGGCGCTTGGCAGTGCGCGCTGCTGGCACAGTTTCGCTGTCAAGCCAGCTGGACAGCAGCGGCCAGTCTGAACCAGAGCACTCTAGCAACGTTACAATTTAGTGACTGGCAGTTGCAACTCGGTGGCAGTTTGGAACTCGACCGCGGCGGCCTTTCAATTGAGGTGGATGCCGGCGGGTCGGTGCGCGTCGAGGTAGCAGAAGTCTCTGGTATGACTCTGGGCCCCGCCAAACTAGACCTGCGAGCGCCGGTATTGGTCGACTACCAATATGCGAATGGGGCTATGCACTTGCAATCCTCCGAGGCGCAGTTGCGCTTACCTAAACTTCACTACAACGGCACACCATTGGCCAGCGTGGCTACGTTATCGGCATTGCAGCTGGTTAGCAGTCCATCCTTAGAGTTTAACCTAGGCCTGAAAATCGAGCCGCTTGACGATCACCGCGGATGGCCTGTGCCGTTGGTATTGGACGCAGTTATAGCCGGTACTGACGAGAAAATAGCGGTTACCGGCGCAATTGACAGTGATCTTGAGATACCGCTGCTGGCAATAAACGCCAATCACATGTTCTCCTCAGGGTTTGGTGATGCCCAACTGCAATGGGCGGCACCGGCGTTAGCCGCAGGGCGGCCACTGTCTAACTGGTTTAATGACTGGCCCCGAGATTGGGACATACATGCCGGTGTAATCAGTGCATCACTGGCGGGTAGCTGGCAGCTGAGCGAGGATAACTTTACCCTGCAGCTAGACACTAACGCCACTTGGGCGCAGCTGGCAGGTGTCTATCGGCAGGCAGTATTTACCGGAGCTGATGGCGCCTATGCGCTGCGGTCAGTGGATTTGGCTGCGCTGCAGACCCAGTCTCCGGCCTGTATCAATATCGAGCTGCTTGATATCGGGGTGCAGTTAACTAACCTGAGTAGTTGCTTGACCCTCGACGGCGAGGCGGGAGTGGTGTCGTTAGAACAACTGACCTTCAGCCTGCTGGGGGGAGCTGTTGCGCTGGAACCTGTACGCTACAACTTAGCGGGTGGCAGCCAACAGGCGACGCTGGTATTCAGCGCCCTTAGCATTGATGAAATACTAGCGTTGGCGTCTTACCCAGACCTACAGGCATCGGGTTTGTTGAACGGTCGCCTGCCGCTGCAACTGGGCGACCACGGTGTGGCGATGGAGCAGGGCACGCTAGTAGCCCAGGCTCCCGGAGGCACTATTCGTTATCGCCCCGGCGGCCAACCAGCGCAGGCCGATAACAACCCGGCATTGCAACTGGTCAACGATGCGCTGGCGAATTACCAATTTGATACGCTACAGGCCACTGCCCAGTATTCGCTAGAGGGAGATTTGGATTTAGCTGTCGCCATGCGCGGTGCCAATCCAGACCTTAATAACGGCCAAAAAATACATTTGAATCTCAATGCGAGTAACAATATTCCGCAGCTAATCGCCAGTTTGCAAAGCAGTAGAACGATAACTGAATTGCTACAGCAACATTTGCAAAACGATTGAATCGGCGTATTCATCGTGTGTTAAGGTAACATCAGCGAGAATGTCTCAGATCGAAGTGTAAATAGTGCAACGGCTGTAGTGTTTAACGGCGCGCCAGCGCAGGCAGGGTAAATGTGTATGAGTAAGCTAAATTCTATAGTATGGGTTTTTTTAGTTGTGGTATGGGTCGCGGCCTGTACCCCGACGGTGCAGTTGGCGGTGCCCGACAAACCGATAGAGATTAATTTGAATATAAAAATTGAGCACGAGATTCGCGTTAAAGTCGATCGCGAGCTCGATGAACTATTCGAAGAAGACAGCGAATTATTTTAACGCCGAGGCGATATTATGGAATTACCCAAGATGAAATTCAAAGCGCTTAGGCTGCAAGTATTACTGTCGCTGATAGTGCTGTTATGTGTTGGTGCAGCTAGCGCTAGCAGTTTGCAGCTAGCGAAAACACAGGGCCTCATTGGCGAGCGACAAGACGGTTATTTGGGTTACGTGGTAAAACCTGCAGCCCAGCAGACCAAAATGCTGGTGAAAGATGTCAACGGCAAGCGACGCTCCAAATTTCAAAGTACTGCAAAAAATAATGGTTTGACTGTTCAAGATGTTGCAAAACTGTTTTTTCAGCGGGCACTTAAAGCCAGTAAGTCAGGCAATTTTGTACAGGCTAATGACGGTAGTTGGCAGAAAAAGCAGGGTAATACACAATGACCTACCCTGTTGAAATGCGCTAGAGTGTTAATCTCTTTGGCACGGTAAACTGTCGGTATGTATGGCGTTTATTGTGCTTGCTGTGCAGTCAATTTAGGGTGTGGTTATAACAAACTTAGGATCTTCATTATAGCCGGTTGTTGCTAGTATAGGATGGTGGTTGTTGCACCATATCATTGATAAACCCGCGGTGAAGTTCCCCTTCTTAACGGCGCCTAGTTTCTAACGGCTGCTCGACAATGCTTCAAATTTCATCGCATTGGACCGTTGCGGTGGCGCCTCACTCTGCGATTTTCATGTATTGTATTCGGCCATCTCAGCGACAAACCTTATGCTCCCTCCGGTGGACATTCTATCGCAGATAGCTCTACTAATTCGATTCCCGCGTTGTTGAAAATAGACTACATCTGTACCGATTGATTGAATTCACAGCGCGTAATCTAACGCGTCAGTCAGTTGTGCGCTGTTGGACCCTAACGTTATAGCTGTAATCTTTAAGGATCGGGCACCGCCCTCGATTTATTCATTGCCTGTTATAACAGCCGCTTTGATTAAGTTAATGCCCTGGCTTATCGCTTAGCTTGGAGCTTAAATTGCCTGTTAGTTGATGGTAGACAACGTTGTATTAATAGGCCAAAGGTTTTTATAAATAGTGTTAGTAACAATGTTTGTTCGATGGTGATGCAACAACATTTATTGCTCATCCATAGCGCATGGTCTAGTGTTTGTTAGTAGCAGTTCGATACTAGGGTTTTGGCTGTAGGTTTTAGTCATGTCCAAGGCCTCAATCAATGACAATTATGTCGCCGGCTACTAAGGATATAGTCAATGACTGATTTACTGCAGCCCGCTGCTTCACAAGCTGTACCCACGGACACACAATACTGGACTGATGCAAACTCGGATCGCTCAGAACATAACATTAAAGTGCAGTTGCAGCAGTGGGCAAAAACATCCAATGATTTGCGTGGGTTTGTGCTGCGACGATGTGATCTGTCCGGTATTGACTTGTCTAAAACTGCTGACCACCCACAGGGTTATATGTTGCAGGGCGCTGATCTATATCGTGCCAATGTGGCCAATGCGCATCTTTTTTCTGCAGATTTGAGG
>JBLHLU010000188.1:0-7794 GCA_047623385.1 Paraglaciecola psychrophila | reverse complement strand
TGTTCACCGATGGTGTCGAAGAAAGTCGTAACACGGCCAATGAAATGTTTGGCGAGTCGCGACTACATCAACTGTTTGACGGCAGCGAAGGTAATATGTTCGACCGTATCATCGAACAATTCAAGCGTTTCACCCAGGGCCAAGAGCAAGATGATGACATCACCTTAGTGGAGCTGCACTGTGTCCCCAATAGCCACTGCGAACCGCAGCTGAACACCCGTGCTGCACTGAAGAATATCCTGCCCTGGTCGCTGAGTTACCAGCTGAACGCAGCGCAGATGAAAGCCGCCAATCCTATTCCGCAGATTGTGCAATTGCTTTCCAGCGCTGCCGGACTCGATGTGCATCAGGATTACATCTCTACGATTTTGTCCGAGGCCTACCAAAATGCTCTGGAACACGGTCTGCTGAAGCTAGACTCTGAGCTAAAGGGCAATGATGACGGCTTTATCGAGTACCACCGCCTGCGCCAGCGGCGTTTGGCCGAGCTAGTGGCGGGCACTATCGATATTAACATTACCTTTAACTGGCATAATGGTCTTTCCACGGTGCTGATCAACGTTACCGATTCCGGCGATGGCTTCGATTTCAATAACCTTGGAACAGCGCAAGCCGGGGTCAGCTACGGCCGCGGTATTACCTTATTGAAAGAACTTTGTGACAAAATCACCTTTAACGACAACGGCCGCTCGATTACCCTTGAGTACAGTACCTAGGCATCAGGTTCAAGGCCAGATCCTGCAGCAACTCCGGTCAAGATAGTTTCCTATCCCCGCAGTGAACCCGGTCACAGGCCTTGGGCAAACGTCCCGCTATCTGCTATCCTAGCGCCTCTTCAAACAGTGGGGTTGCGAACGTGACAGTGCTATACGGAATTAAGAATTGTGACTCGGTTAAAAAGGCCAAAAAGTGGCTCGAGGACAACGCTATAGCCTATGAATTTCACGACTTTCGAACCGCGGGTATCGAGGCCCTCAAAGTGGAGGGCTGGATTGCCGAACAGGGCTGGCAGACGGTGCTCAACAAACGCAGCACCAGTTGGAAACAGCTCGATAGTGCGGTTAGAGACGCTATGGACGATAGCAGCGCACTGACGGCTATCATCGACAACCCCACCTTGGTAAAACGCCCAGTGCTGGAACGCGGAGCTAGCGTAACCTTTGGTTTTAGCCCCAATAGCTACAGCAACCTATTTTAATTTATTTATTACACAGGTAAAAACAATGAGTGAGCAGGTTTTCAGTATCGGTTTAGGTGTGGGCAGTCAAAATCAGAAAGGCGAATGGCTTGAGGTATTTTACCCTAAACCGGAACTAAGCCCCGCCGCAAGTCTGCTGGCAGCGATTACTCAAAATACCGATTACCACGGCGGCAATAGCGCACAGCCCTTAGAGCAAGCACAATTGAGTGCTCTGGAGAGCGCACTGCGCGGCGCCGGCCACAGTGAGCAGGCGGATATTGTCGACACCTTCAAAGGCAGTGTAAGGCCTTTAGTGGTTACCGTGCTGACCACCGATAGCGATCCGCAGTCGGTGGCCGAGGGTTATCTGAAATTACAGCTGTTATCACATCGCTTAGTAAAACCCCACAGCATTAATCTCACCGGTCTGTTCGGTATTTTACCTAATGTGGCTTGGACCAATCGCGGCGCCATCGCCCTTGATGAATTGCCCGCGGCGCAATTACAAGCGCGAGTAAAAGGCCAAGAGTTAACCGTTGACAGCGTCGACAAATTTCCCAAAATGACTAATTATGTAGTACCCAGTGGGGTGCGCATTGCGCACACTGCGCGGGTGCGCCTAGGGGCCTATATCGGTGAAGGCACTACCGTGATGCACGAAGGTTTTGTTAACTTTAACGCCGGCACCGAAGGCCCCGGTATGGTCGAAGGACGTATTTCGGCCGGCGTTTTTGTCGGTGCTGGCTCCGACTTAGGCGGCAGTAGCTCCACCATGGGCACCTTGTCCGGTGGCGGCAATATAGTTATTTCACTGGGTAAAGAGTGTTTACTGGGGGCCAATGCCGGCACCGGTATCCCACTGGGCGATCGCTGCACTATTGAAGCCGGGGTTTATATCACCGCTGGCACTAAGGTGTTGGTAAGAGATAACGACGGCGCTGAGGTAGAAACTGTAGCGGCACGGAATTTGGCCGGTAAGTCAGACCTACTGTTTCGACGTAATTCTACCAGCGGTGCGGTGGAATGTCTGAGCAATAAGTCGGCTGTCGAACTCAACGCAGAGTTACATAGCAATAACTAAATAGCTACATAGCTAAATAACTATCGGGGAGTGCTTCGCGCTCCCTAACGCTTACCCTGACCCTGGCGAAGGGTTGTTCACCCGCGCCGGCGCGGTCGCTGTATGTAAGCCAGCGGCGGCGCAGCTCTAACACAGGTTCTTTTGTTTATGTCTTCTTCTCCCAACACAGCAGCACTGTCTTCCACCCTACAATTAGCTATCGATCTATTGGCTCGGGAGTCGGTCACCCCGGAAGACGCCGGCTGCCAACAATTAATGATCGATCGCCTAACGGCGATTGGATTTGAGATTCATCCACTGCGCTTTGGCAATGTCGACAATTTTTGGGCGGTGCGTGGCTCCGATCAAGGCGACAGCCCGATACTGTGTTTTGCCGGACACACCGATGTGGTGCCCACCGGCCCCGCTAGCGCCTGGCTGCACCCACCCTTTAGCCCGACCCTCGAAGACGGCATGTTATATGCCCGCGGTGCCGCTGATATGAAAGGCTCACTAGCCGCCATGGTCACCGCCTGCGAGCGCTTTACCGAACAACATCCACAGCATAGCGGGCGCATAGCCTTTCTCATTACCAGTGACGAGGAGGGACCGGCGCTCAACGGCACCGTCAAAGTCATGGAATGGTTAGCCCAGCACGATGAAAAGATAACCTGGTGTATTGTCGGCGAGCCCTCCTCCACTGCTACCGTCGGCGATGTGGTTAAAAATGGCCGCCGCGGCTCGCTCGGTTGCACCCTCACTGTCAAGGGCGTGCAGGGCCATGTAGCCTACCCCCATTTGGCCAGCAACCCGATTCACGCACTGGCACCGGCGCTGGCAGAACTCAGCACCGAGGTTTGGGATCAAGGCAATGACTCTTTCCCCGCCACCTCCTTTCAGGTCTCTAATATCAACAGCGGTACCGGCGCCACCAACGTCATTCCCGGTGAATTGGTGATGGTGTTTAATTTTCGTTTTTCCACTGAACTGACTGAAATGCAACTGCGAGCTCGCACCGAGGCTATCCTCGAGCGCCACGCCCTAGACTACGATATCGACTGGAACCTCAGTGGTCTGCCTTTTTTGACCAGCAAAGGCGAGCTGATCGAGGCCACCGAGCGGGCTATTTTAGAATGCACGGGGCGCAATACTCAGCTGTCCACCGCCGGCGGTACCTCCGACGGCCGCTTTATCGCTCCCACCGGCAGCCAACTGGTCGAGTTGGGACCGGTCAATGCCACCATTCACAAAATTGACGAGTGTGTACGCGCCAGTGATCTCGATGAGTTGTCGGTAATCTATGAAGCCATTATGAAAAACCTACTGGTATGACAGCACTAACTGGGCTGCCAACTGAGCTGCCAGCTAATCGCTGGCGCGAGGGTATTTGCTGCCCACTGTGCCGTGGGCAGCTATACCAACTGCCCGGTGGCTGGCACTGCGAGCAACGTCACAGCTTTGATACCGCCCGCCAAGGTTATACCCATTTACTGCCGGTACAGCACAAGAAGTCCAAATCTCCCGGTGACGATGCCGCTATGGTCGCCGCCCGCACTAGCTTTCTCAACGGCCATTATTACCAAGCTGTTTCTGCACAGCTCAATCGTTCACTAACGGATTATTTTAACCAACAGGGTATCGCTGAGCCGCGTATTGTCGATGCCGGCTGCGGCGAAGGTTATTACACCAATCGCTTAATGCAGGAGCTGCCAGCGGCTGATATTACTGGACTCGATATATCTAAACAGGCGTTGTTAACTGCGGCACGGCGCAATCGTTCAGTGCGCTGGTTTGTCGCCAATAGTTCTCACCTGCCGATGGCCGACCACAGCTTAGACTGTATCTTGAGTTTATTCTCACCACTGCCCGCCGGCGAATTTTCTCGAGCACTGAAACCCCAAGGGCTACTGGCGGTGATTTCGACTGGGGCTGGGCATTTGCTAGAATTGCGGCAGTTATTGTATGACGAGGTAAAAGAGACCGCACTGCAACCGGCGGCAACACTGGCCCCCTATTTCACTGCGTTAGCTGTCAACGGTGCAATACCACTGAGCTATCGCTGCGAATTGCCCAACACCGAGACTATCATCAACCTGCTGTCGATGACTCCCCACTATTGGCGAGTGTCACCAGAGCGTAAAGAACAGCTTAAAGACATCAGCCGATTGACTGTCACTGTCGATATTACGCTACACCTGTTTCAAAGTGCAGCACGGTGATACCGCCGGCGATTAATGCACTAATCAACGACCAGAAAAAAACCTATAAATTATTTGCTCTCGGCGCGCTACTTTTTTTCATTGGTATTGGTATTATCCAGTGGGCCTACAAAGTACTGCCGCCCTCGCTGGAACAGGAAGCTTATGTGCTACTGGGTATCGGTGTGGCGGGACTGGGCTTTTGCACTTCAATTTTAGCTCAACTGGCACTGATTGTATTTCGTCTGCGCAAACCCCGACGATCGACTACTGAGCGCCGCCCCAATCGTCGGCGACGTTAGCCTGGACTATTTTAGCAAGGGATGGTCCTTCGGCAGTTGCCGCGCCATCCACAGCGCCAGTTTATGTTTCATCGCCGGCTCTTTTTCGTCACCCTTAGCCAGCGGCTGAATCAATTTGTCGTGGGCCAACAAACGATAGATATAGGTGACCTTATCCTGCGAGGAGTCGGTACCCTCAAACTCAGCCACGCCGCGCTTGGCAGCATAAATAGAACCTACCCGCAGCGCCTCTTTGACTAGTTCAAGTTCATTTTTTACTTTTTTCACAGGTGGCTCCGCTGAAAGGTGTTAGTCCGATAAGGCGTATAATAAAGGCTGGCTGGCGGGAAAGCCATCAGCGTATATCAATAGCCGGTGGCCGGTAAAATAGGCCGGTGCAAACTGGCAATAAACAATCGCTAGTTCCGGCGACTAACCCCACTAACTATGCTCAAGACCGGTATTGGTCGCGGTGCAGTTGTCACCACTAGCTGACATCGCTCGACCATTATTGGCGCAAGACAGCACAACTGGCCGCAAATTGCCGGCCCTAGTTCGCGCCCCGGGACCTAGCGCGCCAATCGCGGCAAAGCCCTGTCCAGCGCTGTCGCTAGTGCTGCTGCCTGCGGTGAAAAGGAAGCACCACTGGAGCCCCACTGGGGCACCACTCTCAAACCCCTAAAGCCGCCACTCGCGCTGTATATGTAGCCAATAGCTATGGTAAACTCAGCGCCACGATATTTTTGTTAAGCGAAGGAGTTAGGTAAATGAATACAGATTTCACCTCTGAAGAACTGGCCTTTCAGACCGAAGTTAGAGAGTTTCTGAGTTCGGCCATGCCCGCCGATATCAAGCACAAGACCCAGCAGGGTTTGCACCTAGCCAAAGAAGATTCTGTGGCCTGGCAAAAAATACTGTTTCAAAAAGGCTGGGCCGCGACTAACTGGCCAATAGAACACGGTGGCACCGGCTGGAGCTCCACCCAAAAGTATATTTTTGAGAACGAGTGCGCCATCGTCAAGGCACCTCGGGTAGTCCCTTTCGGCCTGAAAATGGTCGCGCCGGTGATCTATACCTACGGCAACGAAGAGCAGAAAAAGCGCTTTTTACCGGATATTTTGCAGAGCAACGTATGGTGGTGTCAGGGTTATTCCGAGCCCAACGCCGGTTCAGACTTAGCCTCGCTAAAAACAGCTGCAGTGCGCGATGGCGACGAGTACGTGGTCAACGGTACCAAAACCTGGACCACTATGGGCCAACACGCTGATTGGATTTTCTGCCTGGTGCGCACAGCTTCAGCAGAGGTTAAAAACCAAGGTGCGATATCATTTTTGTTGATCGATATGAAAACACCGGGTATTACCCTGTCGCCCATTTATTTACTCGATGGCTCTGCCGAAGTTAACGAAGTGCATTTTGACAATGTGCGGGTACCGGCAGAAAATTTGATTGGCGAAGAGAATATGGGCTGGACTTATGCCAAGGTGTTACTGACCCACGAGCGTACCAATATTGCCGGTGTGGCCAGTAGCAAGGTGCGCCTCGCTGAACTGAAGGCTAAAGCTGCCACCACCAGCGACGGCGGGCCGCTGTTGAGTGACAATGTGATCTGGCAACAGAAGGTTGCCGATGTTGAGATTGAGTTACTAGCTCTGGAATATACCGAGCTGCGTACTTTGGCTGCGGTCAGCACGGGCAAAGCACCGGGGCCAGAGTCTTCCATACTAAAAATCAAGGGCACTGAATTACAACAGGCCATCGATGAGCTCAACGTCGAGTTAGCCGGCTATTACGGTCTGCCCTTCGTACCAGAACAGTACGATGCCGACTTTGACCAGACACTAATCGGCAACGGCCAAGAGACCAACGCCAGCCCGCGCTATTTCAATAACCGCAAGGCAACAATTTACGGCGGCAGCACCGAAGTGCAATTTAACATTATTAGCAAAGCCGTACTCGGACTGTAGTTACAGGCATTAGCAAGGAGAATACAGTATGGATTTTTCACTTAGTGAAGAGCAGCAGATGCTGCAGAGCAGCGTCAGTAAATTTATCAGTCAGGATTACGACTGGGACAGCCGTCAGGTGGTGGTTAAGAGCGATGCGCCCTTTAACGCCGAGCACTGGAAACTATTTGCCGAGCTGGGCTGGCTGACAGTACCGTTTAGCGAAGAAGACGGCGGTCTCGGCGGCAGCGCGGTGGACCTGATCGTAGTGATGGAAGAACTCGGCAAGGGTTTGTTGATCGAACCGTTTTTAGCCAACACGGTAATGGCCGGTGGGGTGATCGCCGCCACCGCTGCCGAGGAGCAAAAAGAGCGCCTGTTAGGCGCGGTTATGGACGGCTCGTTACAGCTGGCTTTTGCCTACGCTGAAACGCAGAGCCGCTACAACCTAGCCAATGTTGAATGCCGGGCCAATGACGAGGGCGAACAATACCTCGTCAGTGGTCACAAAGCGGTAGTATTAAATGGCGGCGCCGCCGACAAATTGGTGGTAGTGGTGCGCACCGAGGGTGACACCATGGACCGCGACGGTATCAGCTTGCTGCTGATCGACGCCGACAGTGACGGTATCACGCGCCGCGCTTACACTACCGTAGACGGTCAAGATGCTGCCGATATTTGGTTCGACAAGGTCTCGGTACCCGCTGCTAATTTGCTCGGTGAAGCAGGTAGTGCGATTACTGTGATCGAATCGATTATCGACCGCGCCGCGCTAGCGGTTTGCGCCGAAGCGGTCGGTGCGATGGAAGTGGCGCTCAACAAGACCGTTGAGTACACCAAAATTCGCAAGCAGTTCAATGTCACGCTATCGACCTTCCAAGCTCTGCAGCACCGCATGGCTAGAATGTTTATGGAAACGCAGCAAGCCAAATCGATTCTGGTGATGGCGGCGATGGAGATGGACCGGCTCGGTGGCAATGCGCCCAAGGCATTGTCGGCGGCTAAGTCGCGCATCGGCAAGGCGGCGAGATTAGTGGGTCAAGAAGCGGTGCAAATTCACGGCGGCATCGGTGTCACCGACGAGCTGGATTTGGGTCACTACTTTAAGCGCTTAACCACCATTCAGTAT
>JBLHLU010000187.1:0-7828 GCA_047623385.1 Paraglaciecola psychrophila | reverse complement strand
CTTAAAGCGATGCTAAAAGGTCGCTTGATAGCCTGGGACCCGGTTACACAAAAAGAAATATGGTCCTTTGAACACGGTGGTCCCTGGAATGGTGGCGTTTTATCGACATCGGGTGGGCTGGTTTTTCAGGGTACAGCGGACGCACATTTTGCCGCTTATGATGCCAACACCGGTGATCGCCTCTGGAAGTATTTTACCCAAACAGGCGTAGCAGCCGCTCCCATTACCTACCAAATTGATGGCGAGCAATATGTTGCAGTCGCCTCCGGCTGGGGCGGCTCCTTCGTCTTAGGGTTTGGCGGCGTAATGCCAACCGGTAGCAAAGCAAACTTGGGTCGGGTCATGGTCTTTAAGCTCGGTGCCACCGGTGAATTACCCGTTATTGTTGATGACGAATTCGTTGCACCGGTGCTACCCAAAATGTTGGATGTGGCCGAGGCAGTCATCGAGCAGGGCGCTGCTGCCTACGCGAATAACTGTGTAGTGTGTCACGGCGACCAGGCATTTTCATCGGGCTTGATACCTAATTTACGCTACTCGGCTATTACTAAGAATGCAGACGTATGGCAAACCGTGGTACGGGGGGGGGCACTTGCAACAAGAGGAATGCCTAACTTTGCGACTACTCTAGACGCAGATACCGCTGAAGCGATCAGAGCGTTTGTTATTTCAGAAGCTAATAGTGTGCGGGACGAAACGTTCTACAATACGGTAAAATAGTGTTTAAAGTTATACCGCGCCGTACTTAGTGATAAGTGCTACGGGAAAAAGGCTTGGGGATGATTCCTAAGCCTTTTTTTTTGGCTACTCGACAGGCTACAGTGCTGCGACACTGCCTAATAATTCACCGGTGTCAAAGACGACTTAGCCGTGAGATTTTCTCCCTGCTGTTGAGAAAGCTGCTATTATCTTTCACTACAATTTTCTAATCTTATGGCTGGCTCCAAATTTAACCTGTAAGAGGCGATATACCGATCAATTTACCTACCAAGTTACCTATCAATTAACAAAAGACAATGACTCAGAGGTGCCAATCTTTCCCCTTCGCTATGCGAACCCATAGGATTTGAAATTATAGATGTTTACTGATCTCTCCCCTCCTCATTTACGCGCTACGGTTAAAAATCTCTCGTTATTCTCGGGAGTTTCTGTGGTGATATTTGCGTCAGCTAGCATAATTCGGGAATCTTATGTTTTGGCCGCGCTCGAGTTGTTTGCCTCGGGGGTCTTTTTCTTTATATGGTGGTCTATAACAAAACAAGCTGACATGCGCCGGTGGGGAGCAGTATTCACGCTATGTGTGTGCTCTGTAATGCTCAGTGCTATGGCGGCTCCCGACACAGGGATATCAGTATTTGGCTGGATTTGTGTTGTTTCCATTGCCTCGTACTCTATTTTGGGCAGCCGAGTTGGATTCGTTTTCACTCTGGTTTTTGATATTTTAGCCATTGCAGTGTTTTCTTATCGCTACTCCCCCGTATTAGATTATGTGTCAGTGGAAGCAATCTTGAACGTAAGCACTTATAGCCTCGCGATTTGGATTTGCTCCCATATTTACGAGACCAGCCGGGAGCGCGCTCGGCGGGAACTTTTAACCGCAGCAACTCAAGATCCATTAACGGGGTTGCTTAATCGGGCGCGGTTGCAATCAATTTTTGACTTCGAAACAAAAAAAGCTGCGATAAATAACAGCGCACTGTGCCTGTTAATGTGTGATTTGGATCATTTTAAGTCTGTAAATGATAAGCACGGTCACAATGCTGGCGATGAGGTATTAATAGCCGTTGCAAACTCACTGAAAGATAATGTGCGTGACAGTGACTATGTCTTTAGGCTTGGTGGAGAGGAATTTCTGCTGATGCTACCTGACGCTAACCTTGCCCAGAGCGTTGCTGTTGCCAACCATTTACGTGGCCACGTAGAGGGTTTGAACTTTTGCTTTGACAACGTTCCGGTGTTGCTAACGATGATCGTTGGTGTAGCACAGTGGAGTGGAGAGTCAGCAAACTTGCAAACAGTGTTACGCGAGGCAGACCTTCACTTGTATCAGGCAAAATCGCGTGGTCGAAATATCGTAATCGATTCACTCAACCAAGCCACTGGGTAAGCTGGCTATTAGCCGTTATTGTGTCTAATCAACTATAGCCAAAGATGAATGACCGTCGCTACATTCGTGGTTGCAGTCATGTTTTCTCTATAGGTACTTATTTAAAGTACCTCTGTTCTCAGCTGGCGAATTTATGTTTAGCGCTTCATAGCTATCGGCTAGCCTACCCCCCCTAGAGGGTCCGGGTTTCAAGCGCGGTAGCGTGGCGGCTTCAAACGCCGAGTGGTTTTCATGGGTAAACTACCCGAGTTGCATGGCGTTATTCGGTTGAGAGTTCACGCCTTCATAGCGTCATGCAATACCGCGAGTAATAACTATTCACCGGCTCCTAGGGTAATTAACTGGGCGTAGGCAGCGGTGCCCAAGGCAAGGTTTTCCACCGATATTTTCTCGTTGGTGCCGTGAAATCCGGCAATGTCTTCGGGGCCGAGCTTAAGTAAATTGATACGGTAGGCGTCGTCGGCAATTTTTTCATAGTGCGAGGAATTGGTGCCGCCACCGGTAATGCCGGGCACGACGATGAGCGGTCCAAATAGCTGTCGGCTCACCTTAGCGATATGGTTAAACCCCTCGCCCTCGGCGCTTGAAACCCGTGACGGCAATGAACCCTTGGCGCGGCGTGTAACGGTGATGCGCGGGTCGTCGATAATGGCCTTAACCTGTTCGACAACGCCCTCTAGGGTGTCTCTGGAATGAAGGCGAAAATTGACGGTTGCGGTCGCGGTGCCGGGTAGCACGTTGTCTTTAATGCCGGCTTGCAGCAGCGTCGGTGCGGTCGTGGTGCGCAGCTGGGCGTTACTAGGACCAGATTTTGACAGCTGGTCTTCGATCAATCCTTGAAACAGCCAGCGATTGGCAAATAGAAAGCGCTGACTAAAGGCGCTGTAGCGGGCAATAGTGTCCATGGTTTGCAGGGCAATGCCCTCTAGCCCGCCGGGCAGTGGCTGGGCGCGCAGCCGTTCAATAGCGGCGGCTAATAAATAGATGGAGGCATCGGTAGTGGGCATCGACGAGTGGCCGCTATCACCGCTGGCGGTTAAGTCGAGGGAGAGGTAACCCTTCTCGCCGACGTTGATACTGGCTACCGGCAAGGTCATGCCAGGGTACATATTGTTCAAAATAAACGAGCCTTCGTCGATTGACCAAGCCAGTTGAACGCCTGCGGATTGCAGCAGCTCAGTAATGGCCGCGGCCCCTTCGTTGCCACCGATTTCCTCGTCGTGGTCGAAGGCAAAATACACCGTGCGCTCTGGCTCAAAGCCCTGTTTTAGCAGCAGTGTTGCAGCTTCCATCATAACAATAACCCCCGATTTATCGTCCAAGGCGCCCCGGCCCCAGACAAAACCGTCGGCGATGGTGCCGGCGAAGGGTGGGTGGGTCCAGCGCTGTTCGGTGCCCGGTACTACCGGCACTACATCGTAGTGGGCGGCTAACATGATGGGCCTTAACTGCGGGTTTTTACCTGCCCATTTGAGCAGTATCGAGTGCTCGCCAACGACGGTAGTCGGTAACTGGTGCAGTTCGGGATAAGTGCTACGGGCCCAAGCTAAAAACTGGTCGAATACCGGCCGGTCGCGTATTTGCGGCGGCGGCGGCGACACCGTGGCAAATCGTACCGCCGCTGACAAGTGTGCAGCGACCTGTTGAGCGTCTACCTTAAAGCTTACCGGCTCTTCAGTTTCTATCGCGGCGGGGGTAAACAACACCGTTCGAATAAGTAGTGTGGAGACAAAGGCCAGCACAACAAGAGCAAGAATTTTTTTCATAACATAGGCTCGCGATTATTATTTGAAGGTTGCGAATTGTAGGGGATAGAGACGAAGTCATTGACGGTAATTTGGATTTATTACGCGCTTGCAACAAGCCGGTGGTTCAAGGAGTGGTCACCGGCAGCGCGCTCGTTGCTCGCTACCGGTGAATTTCACCCTGGCTGTGGTTTAGCGACTGGCTTTTAAGGCTAGACGCTGGCGGTGTAATACCGGCTCGGTATAACCGCTAGGCTGCTCGCAACCCTTAAAAATCAGATCGGCGGCGGCGCTAAAGGCAAAGCCATCAAAGCCCGGCGCCATATTATTGTAGGCGGCGTCGCCGGCATTTTGGCCATCAACTTTGGTGGCCATGCGCTGCAAGGTTTCCTGCACCTGTTGCTCAGAGCAGATGTCGTGGCGAAGCCAGTTGGCGACGTGTTGGCTGGAAATACGACAGGTCGCCCGGTCTTCCATCAGACCGACATCGTTAATGTCTGGCACTTTGGAACAGCCTACGCCCTGATCAACCCAGCGCACCACATAACCGAGTATGCCTTGGCAGTTGTTGTCCAATTCGAGCTGAATTTCCTCGCTGGACAGATTGCGTCCTGCCAGCAGCGGAATGGTCAGAATGTCGTCGACGCTGGCGCGGCTCCGGCTTTTGAGTTCCTCTTGCTTGCTCTGTACATCCACCTGATGGTAGTGCAGGGCGTGTAAGGTGGCCGCGGTAGGTGAGGGTACCCAAGCGGTATTGGCGCCGGCCTCGGGATGGCCAATTTTGGCCACCATCATCTTTGCCATATTGTCGGGCTCAGGCCACATGCCCTTGCCGATTTGCGCTTTACCCTGCAGGCCACAGGCCAAACCTAAATCAACATTCTGATCTTCGTAGGCGCTAATCCAAGGCATGGTCTTGAGCAGCAACTTAGGTGCAAAGGGGCCGGCCTCCATGCTGGTGTGAATCTCGTCACCGGTGCGATCGAGAAAACCGGTATTGATAAATACCACGCGCTCTTTTACCGCCCGGATGCACTCCTTCAGATTCACCGAGGTACGACGCTCTTCGTCCATGATGCCGACCTTAACAGTATTGCGCGGCAGTTTTAGGGCATCTTCAATACGCGCAAACAAATCGTTGGTAAAAGCCACTTCCTCTGGTCCGTGCATCTTCGGCTTGACGATATTGATACTGGCGGCGCTGGAGTTACGCAGTGGGCCGTTGCTCTGTAGATCATGCATCGCAGCTAGGCAGGTGATCATACCGTCCATAATGCCCTCGGGAATTTCTTCGCCGTTGGCCATGATGACAGCGGGGCTGGTCATCAGGTGGCCGACATTACGCACAAATAACATGCTGCGTCCCTTCAGCGTTAGCTCACCGCTGGCGCTGTGGTAGCTGCGATCGCCATTGAGCTTTCGCACCAGTGTTTTGCCACCTTTTTCTAAGGTCTCGCTCAGGTCGCCCTTCATTAGGCCGGTCCAGTTGCGATAGGCCAGCGCCTTGTCTTCGCCATCGACCGCGGCTACTGAATCTTCGCAGTCCATAATAGTAGTCAGTGCTGACTCCATTAAAATGTCTTTGACCGAGGCCTTATCGCTGGCACCGATATTGTGCTCTGCGTCGATCTGGATTTCCAAATGCAGCTTGTGGTGTTTTAGCAGCAGCGCCTGGGGTGCGTTGGCATTCCCTTGATAGCCCAGGTATTGGCTGGAATCGGCTAAGCCGGTCTGTTCGCCATTGCTCATGGTGGCGACAAAACTATTGTCGTCGACCGTATAGGCGCTGACATCACTGTGGGAACCTGCCGCCAAGGGCACTGCGCGGTCGAGAAAGGCGCGACCGTAGGCGATAACGCGGTCGCCGCGCACGTTGTTATAGGCGCCGGCTTTTTGCGCGCCGCTGTCTTCGGGAATCACGTCGGTACCGTACAGGGCGTCGTACAAACTGCCCCAGCGGGCATTGGCAGCGTTGAGGGCAAAACGGGCATTCATGATCGGCACCACTAACTGAGGGCCCGCTTGATCGGCGATTTCCGGCTCTACATTGGCGGTTTCAATTTGAAAGTCCGGGCCCTCTGCGACCAGGTAGCCGATTTCTTGTAAAAAGGCTTTGTAGCTGACCGGGTCCAGAGTTTCACCACGGCGCTGCTGGTGCCACTGGTCAATTTGCTGCTGCAGCTGCTCGCGTTTTTCCAGTAGTGCTTTGTTTCTGGGCGCAAACGCTGCCAGTACCGCTTCTAGCTCCGACCAAAAGTGATCGGCTGCTATACCGGTGCCGGGGATTATCTCGTTGTTGACTAGCTGGTATAAATCGTCGGAAATCTGTAAGCCGCCTTGCTGGATGCGCTGTGTCATTGCTGTGCCTTTTGTCGGAGTTATACCGTCGGGCCTGGGGCGTTAGCCACCGGGCCTGAGGGTCAATACTATTAATAGAGCTTAACTGAGCGGGAGTGTATAAAGTCCTGAGCACTTTTGCTCATTTATAGTGTTCATGATACCTATTTTTTTCCTGAATGAGCAATTTCCTGAGCCACCTCTACAATCAGCCGTCGCAGCCAAGTATGGCCGGGGTTGTGGTGTAACAGTGGGCTCCAGGCCATCTTTAACTCGATCGGCACAATCGGAAAGGGCGGTGGTTTGATCACCAAATCTGGGTGGCTGTGAATGAGCGCGGCTTGTTTGGGCAAGGTCGCGATTAAGTCGGGTTGCTGCGCCAGTAGGGTGGCTACCTGATAGTGGCGGGTAAAAATACGGATATTGCGCTTTTTGCCAATTTCGTCCAGCGCTTCGTCAACCCAGCCCAAGCGAGCGGTGTCGTTGGGCGACATGCCGACCCCCACCCCCATGCCGGTCTTGTTAACCCAGATATGGCGGGCCTCAAGATAGCTGTCGAGGTTGAAATCATCGACAATCGGATTGTTGCGGCTCATCAAGCAAGTAAAATTGTCTCGCCACACATTGATTTGGTGAAATGACTGCGGCAGGTAGTCGAAGCGGTTTATCGCCATATCGACTTTGCCCTTTTCCACGTCTTGAAAGGTCACATCACTGGGGGTCAGAATATCGAGGCGGATATTCGGGGCGGTGTGGCGAATGTTATCTAGCAGCGCTGGAATCAGCGTCGACTCGGCGTAGTCGCTGGCCATAATGCGAAACAACTGATCGCTTTCAATCAAGCTAAATTCAGCGGTGGGCTGCACCGCTTTTTCTATCCCGGCGAGGATAATGCGCAGTTGCGGCTCCAATTCTTGGGCGCGCTGGGTCGGAGTCATGCCCTGACTGGTGCGGATCAGCAGCGGGTCGTCGAACAAATCCCGCAGTCGCCGCAGGCTGTTGCTCATCGCGGGCTGGGTAATGCCGAGCTGATCGGCGGCCTTGGTGACATTTTTCTCGCGCAGCAAGACGTCGAGATAGACCAGCAAGTTCAGGTCGATACGGGATATATTCATAAAAAAAATGGTCTGGTGAAAAACTATAAATTACCGTGATTCTACCGCCTTTGCCACCGCTAAATCGAGCAGAAGTAACCAGTAGGGGAGTATCTTAATAGTAATTTTTGCAAAATCGAGTAAAATGCCGGCGTTTTTGGGCTCAAAGCCCGTGTTTATTCATAAAGTAAATGGCGAAGATCATACGTATAAACTTCCGGAATTGTCCCTGCACTCCTAGACTAGCGCCATCAAAAAACGCCCCCATTGTTAGAGGAATTACCTATGTCAAACTACAGTCAAGATATCGATGCCGTAGCCACTTTGTGTCAAACACAGGGTGATTCGTGGAAAGCGATAAACCCTGAGTCTGTTGCCCGTATGCGTGCGCAGAACAAATTCAAGAACGGCCTGGCCATTGCTCAGTACACTGCCGACATCATGCGCGCCGACATGGCTAACTATGATGCAGATACTTCTAAGTACACCCAGTCGCTGGGTTGCTGGCACGGTTTTATTGGCCAGCAGAAAATGATTTCCATTAA
>JBLHLU010000186.1:0-7830 GCA_047623385.1 Paraglaciecola psychrophila | reverse complement strand
CTGCCTCTTCCAGGTGTTGACCTGCGTTGGATGCACGTCGAATTCAGCTGCGATCTCATTGTTGGTCTGGTGCCCTTTAAGCGCAGCAATGGCTACTTTGGACTTGAACTCTGACGTGAAGGACTTCCGATTCATAATTAACCCTTTTTAACAGTGATGTGTATCTTAACTCACTGTCCCGATTTCGGGGTCCACTATAGTTAGCGGCTGGGCTGGTGCTACTTGTTGGAGGGCAGCTGTGGCATTCGGGTTATTGTCAGGGAGCGCTTCAATAGTCTCTAGGGGAGTATCGCTAGCGTTAACGTGGTCGCTGCTGAGCAGTTGAATATCGAGGTTACACTCGTCAATAACCCAGGCAAAAACCTCCAAAATATCGTCGTGGCTCGTATCTGCGGTCAGCCACAGAGTCCAGCTGATAAAACACTCGTCAGTGGTCAACTGGTCGAAGGCGGGAACATTGCTAACATTCGCCTGGCTTCGCAGCTCGCCCATTGCCGCCAGCTCGCGAAATAGCCGTAGCGGTTCGTTACCGGCTAATAGAATCTGTGGTTCCGGCTTAAAGCGGATATGCCACTGGCTGTTAGCCGGTTGCTCAGCATCAAGGCTAGGGTTTTGGTCCGGATCAGTTAGTAAATCGTCGACACTGGCCGCGAGTAGATCCTGGTGAGTAATAGCGGGTGCCCCGGCAACTGCTGAGGTATTGCTGTTACTCAACGCACTGTCGGGGCCGGCGAGCAGCGTTTCAAAGGCGGCCACTAGCGGCGCTGACTCACTATCGTCAATCGCATCGCCTGCCTGAAGCGCCACCACCATGGCTCGCAGGCAATCGCTGGACTTTAATAGCAGATCAATAGCCTCAGTATTTAGCTTGCGGGTGCCATCGCGTGCCTGGTCCAACAGTGTTTCCAAGACATGGGTGAACTGAGCAATAGCGGTAAAACCAAAGGTGCTACTACCACCTTTAATCGAATGAGCCGCTCGGAAAATGGTATTGATATCTTCGGGGTCAGCTTCTTCGGCGCTACTTACTGCCAGCAGCCCCTGCTCCATGGCGTCAAGGCCTTCGAGGCTCTCCTCAAAGAATACTTCGTGGAATTGCGCAAGATCTATAGCCATGAGGTAATCCTTTAATTCGGAGATTGAGGACTGGTTCGATCATTTAGCTGAGTACTTTAGCAACGGTGGCAAGTAACTTTTCCGGGTTGAAGGGCTTGACTAGCCAACCGGTTGCGCCGGCCTGTTTGCCCTGTGTTTTTTTGTCGGCGGATGATTCCGTCGTCAGCAACAATATGGGGGTGTATTTATAGTCGGGTAGGGTCCGTAAATGTCTAACCAGCTCTATGCCATCCATAATGGGCATATTGAGGTCGGTGACCACGGCTTCAAATTTGGCAGTCTTGGCGATGGTCAATGCAGCTTGACCATCACCGGCGCTCTGCACTTGGTGCCCCGCCGACTGCAGTGTTGCGGTCACCATATTTCGCATTGAGGCAGAGTCGTCTACAACTAGTATTTGTGCCATTTAAATACTCCAGAGAAATAGTAGTTCAGACCGGTACCTTATTGCAGCCCCAGCGTTTCATCTAGCCCGAGTAGCACGGCACAGTTAATCAGCGCTGTGCTAGGATTTTTCCAAACTACACTGCCACCGAGCTTGTCTATTTCGTTCTTTAGGGCCACAAAAAGCTGCAGGCCTGCGGTATCGGCTTTCTCTACTGCGTCTGCCTTGAGCTCAATGATTGATGACTTTTGCAAAGATTTTTGCAGCCGTGTTTGCAGCGACTTTACCGACGCTATATCGAGTGATTCGCCGCAGGAGAAACTGGTTTTATTGTTCATTGCTCAATCCTCTTGAGTTCGGTAAGTCTAATATTAAATAAACTTGAATTACAGTCCATACAATAGCGGCATATGAGGTAAATACTTTAATGAATGGGCGGCGGTCCGTGGCTGGGAAGGTATAACGCAGCCATAGTGCTAGGTCTTTTGAAGCGTTATGTGGAGGTTTATTAGGGGGGGGGTTAATGGGGTTGGTAGGGGGCGAAATACCCAGATCTACTATTTTGATGGTATCTGTGCATTACGGCACTGGCGACCGTAAGTTATTTAATTCTATCGACTTTTAGCATTTTTAATAGTTAAGGTCGGCGTAACTTCTTGGCATTTTTGCGGTCGGGGTAGCAGCTTGTACATATTTCGCAGACCCTGCCATCACAGCCGCGGGCGCTACAATATTCTCTACCGTAAAATATTATTTGCAAATGCAGTGCATTCCAGCAATCTCTTGGAAAGAGTCTTTTTAAATCTTTTTCTGTTTGCACGACATTTTTACCACTGCTTAGACCCCAGCGCTGCGCCAGTCGGTGAATGTGGGTGTCGACAGGAAATGCAGGTACGCCAAAGGCCTGAGCCATTACCACGCCGGCGGTCTTGTGGCCGACCCCGGGCAGTTCTTCCAGTAATGCCATATCGGCGGGCACCTCGCCGCCATGCTGGTTGACCAGTATCTCAGAGAGCCCCTTTATAGCCTTTGATTTTTGTGGCGATAGGCCGCAGGGCCTGATAATGGCTCGAATTTCATCGACTTCTTTACCGGCCATGTCGAAGGGGTTGTCAGCCAAGGTAAATAGCGCCGGGGTGACCGTATTAACTCGGGCGTCAGTGCATTGGGCAGATAATAATACCGCTACTAGCAGAGTATAGTGACTGCTGTGATCCAGTGGTGGGGGCTGGGTTGGGTACAGCTGACGTAGCTTGTTGTGGATAAAGTCAACGCGTTGTTTTTTCAGCATATTGTCAGCAGCTTCTCAACATAGTTTTGCGCTTTACCGCGGTGCGGTGGGCAAATTAAAGGCTCTTGATAAAACGGGCAATACGCTGGGCGGCTTCAACGCATTCAGCCAGATCGGCTACTAGCGCCATACGCACTCTATTTGCACCGGGATTGTGGCCGCCGCTTTCGCGGCCAATGTATTGTCCCGGTAATACCGTGACATTTTCTTGGGCGTACAAACGCTGAGTAAAAACCGTATCAGGCAGCGGCGTCTTTGCCCATAAATAGAAACCGGCGTCGGGTTTGTAGGCTGTCAGATTGCCCTCAAGTACTGCCAATACTTGATCGAATTTAATTCGGTACTGGTCTCTATTGGCCAATACATGAGCTTCATCAGACCAAGCGGCAGCGCTCGCTAGTTGGTGTTGTACCGGCATGGCGCAGCCGTGGTAGGTTCGATAAAGCAAATAAGGTTTCAAAATAGCGGCGTCGCCGGCGATGAATCCGGAGCGTAGTCCTGGTAAATTGGAGCGTTTTGATAGGCTGTGAAATACCACGCAGCGGTCAAAATTGTGTCGATTGATCTCCGCACAGGCTTGCAGTAAGCCTGTCGGCGGCTGGTCTTCATCAAAATAGAGCTCGGAATAACACTCGTCACTAGCGATAACAAAGTCAAATTTGTCGGCTAGGGCGATCAGCTTATGCAACGTGGCGCTTGATGTCACCGCACCGGTGGGGTTGCCCGGGGAGCACAAAATGAGCAGCTGGCAGCGCTGCCAAATCTCATCGCTTACCGCGTCGTAGTCGGGACTGTAGTCGTTGTGTTCGTCACAGGGCAAAAAGTGCGGCTCAGCCCCTGCTAAGTATGCAGCGCCTTCATATATCTGGTAGAAGGGATTGGGGCATACCACTAGCGGCTGGCCCCGGGGGTCGACGACCGCTTGGGTCAGTGAAAAAATGGCTTCGCGGGTGCCGTTAACCGGGATTACTTGGCTGCTGGGGTCGACCGCATTGAGTTTAAAGCGTCGGCTCAGCCAGGCCGCAATCGCCTCACTGAGGGCTGGCAGCCCTTTCGTGGTTGGGTAATTAGACAGCTTGTCCATGTTATCGCGCAAGATCTGGGCGACAAAATCCGGTGCTCGGTGTTTGGGCTCGCCGATCGAGAGGGCAATGGGGCTGCGGTCCAGCGGCGCTGTAACCTCGCTCTTCAGCGCCTTGAGTTTTTCGAAGGGGTAACTTTGCAGGCGCGACAAATTAGGGTTCATAGTAGCTAAGTCTTTTACAAATCAGGGTTTACTAGGCGACAGCTTGCTCGTCGAGTTCTTTACAAATAGCCTTTTGAATAGCCTCGCACAGAGCGGGGTCTTCGATCGGCTGGTGGTTGCTGGTAATGAAAAATACGTCTTCTACACGCTCGCCGAGCGTCGCAATCTTGGCATTTTGCAACTGAATATCGTAGTCGACAAAGATCTTGCCAATGCGCGCCAATAAGCCTGGGCGATCTGGGGTGATGACTTCCAATACACTATGACCTCTTGAAGTGTCATTAAATATAGTGGTACGCGTCGGAATGGAGAACAGCCGCATTTGGCGGGGGGTGCGCCGTTGAATAAGCCCTGGTGAGCCTTTTGCCTCCTGAATAATCTCGGTCAGGTGATCGGTTATGGCGGCAATCTGTTCGGCGTCGTCACCGATCGACTCGCCATTGCTGTCGAGCACAAAAAAGGTATCGAGGGTGAAGCCGCCGCCGGCCTCGTAAATGCGGGCATCTTGAATGTTGAGGTTGAGTTGTTCCAATCCCGCCGCCAATACCGCAAACAAATTACTCTGGTGTTGGGTGTGAATGAAAATTTGGGTCGCGCCCTCAACCTCGATATCGCCAGTCTCCTTGATCAGGATCAGCGGCTGTTCGGCGTCGGTGTGTAGGGTAATCGCTTCGGTATGCCAGACAATATCGTCAACCTTTTCTCGCAGAAAATAGTCGTCGCCGGTATCGGCCCAAATTTTATTAACTTCCTGCTCGGTGAAACCCAGGTCTTCGAGCTTTTCTGCGGCGGCATCTTGGTTCTCCGCAATCCATTCCGCCTTGTCGACCGGGTTCTCCAGCCCTCGTCGCAGCGCGCGTTTGGTCTCAGCATAGAGTTGGCGCAGTAGCGAGGCACGCCAGTTATTCCACAGTGTCGGGTTGGTGGCATTGATATCGGCCACAGTGAGCGCGTACAGGTAATCCAAATGATCTTGGTCGCCCACTTCGGCGGCAAAGTCGTTGATAACGTCAGGGTCGGATATGTCAGAGCGCTGGGCCACCGCCGACATGCGCAGATGGTGCTCGACCAGCCAGCAGATTAAGTTGGTGTCGCGCTTGCTCAGTTGGTGCTGTTCACCGAACTGGCGAGCGTCGACTACACCTAGCTTGGAATGGTTGCCGCCTCGGCCTTTGGCTATATCGTGGTAAAGGCCTGCAATATAGAGCAGTTCGATCTTCGGCAGCCGCCGGACGACTCTGGAGGCCACCGGAAATTTCTTCTGGAAGTCTGGATAGTGAAAGCGGCGCAGGTTTTTGACCACCTCCATGGTATGCGCATCCACCGAATAGATGTGAAATAAATCATGCTGCATCTGGCCGATAATCCTGCCGAATTCGGGCAGATATTTTCCCAGTACGCCAAAGCGCAACATGCGGCGCAAATGCAAGGCAACTTGGGCCTTGGAGCGCAGGATTTCCATAAATAAATGATTGTTGCGCGGGTCTTGACGAAAATCGTCATCGATCAAATCCCGATGCGTGCGAATAAGCCGAATGGTCGAGGCTCTCATGCCGTCGATATTTTCGTTTTGTGCGCTCAGTACAAACACTTCAAGTAGCGCTGAAGGGGTCTGCTCAAAAACTTTGTCGTTGGTGACCTCTATATGGCCGTTTCTAATACGAAAGCGGGGGTTTATTTCGTAGATGATCTCGCGTTCACAGGCGCGCAGAATAGTCTCGTCAAAATGTTGCATGATGACGTCATTGAGCTCACCCAACGACAGCGCCCAGCGGTAGTAATACTGCATAAATTGCTCGACCGCCATTTGCGCATCGTCGTCTTCGTAGCCAAACATACTGGCTAAGGTGCGCTGGTGATCGAATAGTAGACGGTCTTCTTCGCGGCCGCTAATCAAATGCAACGCATAGCGTACCCGCCACAAAAAGTCTAAGCCACGATGCATAATGGTCAGTTCTTCTTGACGCAAAAAGCCTTTGGTGACGAGCTCCTCGAGTTGGCCGACGCCAAAATGCCGCCGGGTAACCCAGGAGATCATCTGGATATCGCGCATGCCCCCAGGCGAATTTTTTATATTGGCTTCGAGTTTGTATTCGCTATTGCCGTGTTTTTGGTGCCGGGTGATTTGCTCGTTCCACTTGGCGCGGAAAAATTGCTGGCTGGGCCATACCTCACTGGCATTGATGTCTGCTGTCATCACCGCGTTGAGTTCGGGGTTGCCGGTCAGTGTTCTCGCTTCCATCAAGTTGGTGACGATAGTGATGTCACCTTGTGCTTCCGATAACGACTGGGCCAGGGTGCGCACACTGTGACCGATGTCGAGCTTGATATCCCACAACAAAGTGACAAAGCTGCCGATAGAGTCCTGGTGTTTTAGCACCGAGTTCTCGTCCCGCAGCAGTATCAGCAGATCGATGTCGGAGTGTGGGTGCAATTCTCCACGGCCGTAGCCGCCAACGGCTATCAGGCTTATATCAGTGGCGTCTGCCCAGTCGTAGAGGCTCCACAGGCTTGTTAGGATATGATCGAAAAAATGAGACCGAGCCCAGATTAGCTCCCGGATATAGCAGTCTTGGTGGAATTGCTGGTGTAAGTACTCTGTAGTCTTGGCGATCTGTTCTTTGACCAAGGTGATAACGGCGTCAGAAGACTTTATCGACGCAGCAAATCCTTCGGGGTCAAACACCTCTAGCGGGATCGTCAATGTTGTGTGGCTCATGCGATGAATATCTACCGGTGATTGTCTGATTTGAATGGCGCCGGCTGCATAGCGAAGTATTGCCGCTGTGCAGCGGCTCTAGTAGGGTTCGCCGGGGCGTGCAGTTAACACTTCTACACCGGTGCTGGTTACCAGCAGGGTGTGTTCCCATTGTGCCGATAGCCGCTTGTCCTTCGTCGTCACTGTCCAGCCATCCTTTTTATCGAGTTTGACTTGGCGTTTGCCGGCATTGAGCATTGGCTCAATGGTAAAGGTCATGCCCTCACGCAGGACCATGCCGGTACCTTTTTTGCCGTAGTGAACAACCTGTGGGTCTTCATGGAAAATCTCACCGATACCGTGGCCACAGTACTCTCTAACAATAGAGTAATAGTTTTTTTCAGCATGGCGCTGAATGATATGGCCGATGTCGCCCAATGTAACCCCGGGCGCGACGATATCGATGGCCTTGTAAAGGCATTCCTGAGTTATGTCGACCAACCGCTGGGCGTGTTTTAGCGGTTTGCCAATATGGAAGGTCTTGCTGGTGTCGCCGTGAAAACCCTCTTTAATAACGGTGATGTCGATATTAATAATGTCACCGTCTTTGAGGATTCTACGGTCTGAGGGAATGCCGTGACACACTACCTCATTAATAGAGGTGCAAATAGATTTAGGGAAACCGTTATAGTTGAGCGGTGCCGGTATCGCCTGTTGGTTATCGACGATGTAGTTGTGGCAGATAGTATCGAGCTCACCGGTGCTAATACCCGGTTTAACAAACGGTTCAATCATTACCAACACGTCTGCGGCAAGCTTACCTACCACACGCATTTTTTCTATTTGCTCTGCATTTTTTATCGATACGGTCATTTAACTGTCTGATATATAAGGTTAATTGATAAGGTGGCCACCTTGGCTACACCGTTCTTTTGACCATTGTAAACCAAGCGAATAAGCTTTGCAGACATTATCGGTGCTGTGTGGCGATTTTGTCTGCTGTAGGGGGTTTTTGCAGTCCCAGTTAGCGCTGTCCATGCAAACAAACAAATATTCTCTTTGTGTTGACGTGCCGCTGTGGTATAAAGCGCGCA
>JBLHLU010000185.1:0-7839 GCA_047623385.1 Paraglaciecola psychrophila | reverse complement strand
CAGGTTCTCAGAAAAAGCGCGCTGCTACGTTTAATTATCGATGTGGTGAAAATGCTATTTAAGCCCGCCGGTATGATAAACACCCTAGCCCGCAGGCCTCTACAAAAACGTTTTAACTCAGCCGCTGAGACAGAGTCGGTGCTGACCGGATTGCTAGCTGAAAAAACCGACCGGCAGTTTGTCGCGGCAAGACAGTATGTGAAGTAGTGGCAATGCATGTCAGTGCACTTGCTGTTTGAGTAACCGCACCGACAATAGCTGCGCTGGGCTGCGCTTTGACGACCATCATTATGCTCTTACTCTTGCCCTTGAATGCACTAACAGCCAGGGCAATGCCTTGCACAACCCGATCAAGGCCCGCTATTCGAATAAGCCGCCGCAATTGTCGAATCTGTCGGCGCAGGTCAACATCGCCCTCAGCACCAGCTGGGCAAAGCCAGCTCATCAAAAAATCTTTGTCGAAAGACTACAACAATACATTAGAGCAAAAATAACACGGCTTTATCAATGATAACAAAGGCGCAGTATTGGAAGATTATCTACATTGCAGCAATACTAACTTAGCCGTATAAGATTTATCGGCGGTCTAGCTAGATCAGGGGACAAACACTGGAAATCGAATCACAGTATTCAATAAAGTCAAACACACCGTTCTAAAACACCGGTATAGCTAGTGCAGCTAAGAGCCGGAAGCTATGTTATTGCGTTTTCTCAAGTGCCAACATTTAAACAGCTCTTGCTCGTTAGCAGCCAATCATAGCCTTATATGGATCACCTACAATTAGACATTCACTCTTTTTATAGCCAAGATTTTAACTCGGTTTACAACAAGAACGCGCTAGTTAGTCGCCTCTGGCCCACTTTGGTTCAGCTCGCCCTGCGCTATCAACAGCAATTTTTGCTGCCGCGTTAACTGTTTAATATGCCACTCGCGTCGACTGGCCTCAGTACGATTTAGATGAGACTCTCGGTACACCAAAGCAGCGGCGGAGTCAGAGCGAAAAAACTTGGCACCGCCGCGCAACTCACCAACGTGCTGACGCCAGCGGCGCTCCAAATCTGTGGTGATGCCAGTGTACAGTTTTCCCGAACGAGTTTTAATAATATACAGTAACCACGGTGGCGAGGGCGCTACATAATTAACTATTGCGCCTATCAACGCCGCATTTTTTACCAACGCCTTGCTCACAACAGTGGTTTTCAACACAATTTCTTTCTGTACAGTTTCTTTCAACACCGCTTCTTTTAACACGGTTTCCTTCAACACAACAACATATCACCGTACTCCTGCAACGCCTGTAGTATCAGGCGTTTTTCCGGTTCCAGCTGTGGATCCGCTAACTGCTGCTCAATGCTTTCGTTATAGTCGTCCATAACAATACTACCGCCTCCGTGCTGCTCTGTCAGCCGAGTAAAACAGTACTCACTCCACAACTGCTGCTCAACCTCGGTCAAGCTGCCGGGGAAGTTTCTCGCCCGATAGCGAAATAACATTTCTGCCAAGCGACTGTCTTCAAAATGATAACTGTGCTCGCGCAGCTGTTCAGCGTTAGCACTGCGTACTTGGGCCATTACTTCACGATCATTGTTGTTGAAAAAACCGCCGCCGTATAACAACAGATCAGGGTCAGTCTTTTCTGGAAAATCGGCTGCTAAAAACACCTGCGATACCTTGGCTTGAATATCCGCGGTATCTTTAAGCTGTTTGTAGTGACTGCGCGCCAATGGCAGGTCCAGCTGAATTCGCTGGGCCAGTGCTTCGTCCAACACTTTACTCGTTACTACCACCGGACAACGATTAGTGTGAATGGTTTTTAAGGCAATACGCTGTTCGCCCTCGGGCAACTGCGCCGTCGGTGTATAGATGCGCTCTTTTATTTGCTGCGCAGTCATTGCCAGCATCGCGCTGGGGTCAACCGACAAATCGTAACAGATTACCGCGTTCTTATTAGTTGGGTGTAGCGCCAACGGCATTACCAAGGTAGTGCAAAAATGCGCAGCCGGGAACATCGACGAGGTATGCAGTACCGGTTTGCCAGCGGCGATATCGAGCAACTTGTTCACTTCGCGTTTGTTGCGTAGGGCAAACAGGTAGTCAAACATTTTTGGCTGCTGCTGCTTGATTAATTTTGCCATGGCGATGGTTGCGTGAACATCAGACAACGCATCGTGGGCCGATGTATGTTCGATGCCATTGGCACGAGTCAAGTGCTCCAGTTTAAAACTGGGGGTGCCGTCCTCGTGGTCTGGCCAGACAATACCCTCCGGGCGCAGCGCTCGACACACCCGCACCATATCGATAATATCCCAGCGCGAATTACCGTTTTTCCACTCCCGCTCATAGGCATCGTAGAAATTTCGGTACAGTGTGTAGCGGGTCACCTCGTCGTCAAAACGAATCGAATTATAGCCTACGGCACAAGTATGCGGCTGGCTAAACTCGGCATGAATCTGGCGAATAAACTGTGTCTCATCAACACCGTGTTGTAACGCCTGCTGCGGGGTAATGCCGGTAATCAAACAGGCCTCGGGCTGTGGCAACATATCGGCCGCCGGCTTGCAAAAGATCACTAGCGGCTCGCCGATGATATTGAAATCAGCATCGGTACGAATACCGGCAAATTGTGATGGCCGATCGCGAGCGGGATCGGCGCCAAATGTTTCGTAATCGTGCCAGTAGAAAGTGAATTGAGACATAGGCGTATTTTGAGCCCCTTGAACCCGTGCGGTGACCGACAATGTTGCGAAAGATCATAGCACTAAGTCTCGGCCAGCAACAATCCGGCAGCAATGCAGTAACCCGGCAGCAACTATTTAAACAACCCACTGGCAAACCGTTGCAACAGCCTGTGCGCTCAAAAATGGGTGTCAACAAATTACTTCGCGGTAAAAAATATCTACCACGCTTAACTCATACTCAGACATTAGCACTAGGGTCTAAACCCTGTGCTAGTGCCGCAATCATGCTGGTATCAACTCAATAGCATAGATTGAATTAGATCGATTCACTGATCGTTTTACTGGCGTCGCTACCAAGGCATAGCCTTCGATAACAAGAATTTCAGCCGCGTTTAGTTCGGTTGTGCCTAAATTCAGCTATGCTTAAATTCAACGACGTTTCAGCCGCTGACGTTTGGCTCAACGATATTTAACTCAGCAGCCGTTATATCACCCCCCATAGGCAGATGGAACTGCGTATGAAAAACCAAGACCCTAGTACTAAAAAAGTCTCTTTTGCTGGCGGCATCAGCCTAATCGAGCTGCTCACCAGTTTAACGATTATCGCCTTATTATCCAGTCTTGCCACCCCCGGTATCAACCAGTTACTGCAGCGGCGCAGCCAACAGCTGGCCTTGGAAACCCTGTTTCATCTCAGCGTTTACAGTCGCAACGAAGCCATTAAGTTCAACGACTATTTTACCTTGTGCCCGACAATGGATAGACAGCGCTGCAATGGCCAGTGGAATAACACGCTAATGGTGTTTAGAGATAGCAACAAAAACGAGACCATCGACAGCGGTGAAAACCTAGCTAAATTATTAAGCCTACCACCGTCGACACCCTGTATTGACTGGCGCAGCGCCGCGAAAAACTATCTCCAGTTTAAGCCCAGTGGCGCCAGTAACGGCAGTGCTGGTCACTTCCGGTTCTGTGATCAGCTGGCCAAGCGTCTGGGGAAAAAAGTCGTTATCAGTCTCAACGGCCGCACGTCGATTAAAAACTTGTAAAGCCTCACCCTTATCAACCTTGATCGCCGCAGCTGTTAGTTAGGGGTTAGGTAGAGGTAAAAACCACTACGAAAAAACCAGCAAAATACATATTTTGCTGCCGATATTAACCGGGGAACTAGCCATGTTTTTTCAGCTGCAACGCGGTTTTACTTTAATCGAAGTATTGGTGAGCCTACTTATCATCAGTATCGGTCTGCTCGGACTTGCCGGTGTGCAAACTGCGGCCCTGAAGCACACCCTCGATCAAGCCGGGAAATCACAACTCGACTGGCTTATGGTAGCACTGGTGGAGGGTATCCGAGCAAATCCTGAGGCCGATAGAGTGCTGCTCCAGGGAACGCTGTTCGCCGCTAGCTGCCCCCCTGCGCCGGGGCCAAACTGCTCCGATAACAACTTAGCTGCGGCGACGAAAAATTGCAGCGCCAACAGTGCCGCACTATACCACCGCTGGGAAGTGGTCTGCGGCCATCGTGAGAGCGGTGTTATTAGCAGTGCCTCCGACGCAGTGACGCTGAATTCGCTAACCGTCAGCTGCAGCCAACGCTGCCGTGAACTCAGCGTCACCGCTGACTGGACACCAGCGGCGCCAGTCGGCGTACTGCTAAGTAAAACCGTACAAAAACAACTAAGCAGCCAGAAAACAACACTGACAGTGAGACTTTAACCATGGGCCACCGAACAACGCCAGCGGGGTTGGCACTTATTGAACTAATCATCGCCATGGCGCTGGGCATCACTTTGGTGTCCGCCGTGCTGCAATTTATGATCGCCAATAACAACACCTACAAACTCAATGGCGATATTTCCCGTATTCAAGAAAATGGTCGTATCGCCCTCGATGTTTTGGTTCGAGACTTGCAAATGGCCGGCTATCGCCAACCCAAAACCGCGGGGGGAAGAATCCCGCACTTTTTCCTGCGCCGATGTAACAATACCGCAGCAAACGCCGATCAGCCCGCCGATGACAATGCCATCGATGCCTGCCTGTTGGAGGGTGGAGGCAATCGCAGCGATTGTATTGCCATTCAACTAGACCCACCACCCGATGACGGCACCGAAACCGACTGTCTGGGCAATACCCACCTGCCCAGACACAGTATTTTAGTCAATGTCTATACCATCGCGCGCAACAACGGCATCAGCAGTCTCTACTGCCGCGGCTACGATGCCAGCGACGAACGTTGGCTGGGGCCATCGGCCCAGCCGCTAGTCGATGGCATCGACAGCCTGCAAATACTGTATGGCGTTGCCGCCAGCAGCGACGCCCCCAACAGCGTCACTAAGTACATTTCTGGCGATAGCTTAGGCGATGACGACTGGTCCAATATTCGCGCCGCCAAGGTAGCGATTCTAGTCAGCAATGGCACAATTAACGCCTTCGGTGAACAGCGAGAGCGTCGCTATCGGCTTCTCGACAGTGACATTTTGGCCTTCGACGACCGCCAGCTGCGACGAATATTCAGTACCACGGTGAAGTTCAACAATTAGCGGTAATAACGCCATGACTAAAAACCAAGGAGTCGTCGCTGCCGGACATATATTATTGCTGTGTTTGGTGCTACTGGTATTGATGACCTTGTTAGCCGTCGCCACTATCGACAACAGCGGGCTGCAATCACAAATGACCCACAATAGTCGCAGCGCTCATCGCCTCTACCAAAAGTCGATGGGTGAAATTGAAGCCCAGTACCAGCGCCTGCAAAACATCGACGAGCTGCAACACATTATCGATTCACCGCCACTAGCGCACCGCGGCAACAGGCCCGGCATTGAATTCGTTGACGGGCAGACCCAAACCTATAACAGCGACGACGGTATAAATCTAACGGTAGATATAAGTTTTATGGGTGACGGCCCCGCCCCCACCGCCTAAAGCCTGACCCACTATCGCAGCTTGCGATTCGAGATCAACAGTCATGCCAGCCCGAGTGGTGGTGGTTTGAGTTCACAGCAAACTCAGGGCCTGGTATTAGTGCTGCCCATCAGCCAGTAGATAACTAATAGGTCACTAATAGGTCACTAATAGGTCACTAATAGGTCACTAATAAATAGCCCCTAGTGAGGCGTATGCAATGTCTATAACAATGTCTATAACAATGTCTATAACGACATCTATAACAACATCTATAACAATGCCGGTAAGGACGTCTATAAAAATGTCCATAATAACGGCTTCAACAAGGCCATATTACCGGCCTTGGCTGGCGGTACTACTGCTGTGCCTAGGGTCAATTTGTGGTTCAGTAGTCGCCGACGATACTGAGATATTCTTCCGCCGCAGTGCCGATAACGGGCTCAACAACCGGCCTAACATTTTATTACTTATCAATAATTCTGTAACAATGAGCGCCGCGCTTGGGCCGGCTATTTCCGGTCATTCAGCCGAACCGCAACACCACTACGATCCAGCAACACGCTACCCGGGCAATCAATACATGAGTGGCGGCAGCGCCGATGACGAGTACTACTATTTGTATCAGCGGCGCCAGCAGCCCCAGGCACTGGCCGAACTGGTCTATTACAATCGACTACACCGTGATCAACTGCTCTGTACGCTGTTACCGGCGCAGTTCAATGAATTGCCCATCACAGTGTTGCAGACGATTACCTATTAAATAACAGTGACGCTGGCGACCTATCTCTGAGCAGTGACTTGTGTGCCGCTAGTGATCCCGACTGCTCTTTTAGCAGCGGCCCCGAGGGGCCTGAAGTTAGCTGTCGTTCACAGAGCGAAAGCCTCACTGCAGTGGTGCCGACTATTGCCGAGGGTAGCTCGAAACTATTGGCGGTGACCGGCAATTTTCACAACTTTCTGCAGGGTTATTACACTTATCCCGCACTGCAAGGAGCATTGCGCTACATCGTCGACCAAAATTACCCGGTCAATATAACACTGATGAAATTCAATGACGGCAACGGCGGCTACATTGCCCACTCAGCGCTTGCCGGGGACAATATCAGCGACCAACAGCGCCTGGCGCTGCAACAAGTGATTGACTCGCCAGTGTTGACCCCGACAAGCCAACTAACAGAATCACTTTGGGAAGCTTGGCTGTATCTAAGCGGTGGCGAGGCGCGCTATGGTGGCGCTGGCGACAGCAGCGCTTTTAGTCGCGACTCAAACTATCGATCACCCGTAACGGGCGCCTGCCAAAACAGTAAAATCGTCATTCTGGCGGCCGCGGATGGGCAACTCAACAATGACAGCGACCCTTTGCTCAAACAAATAATTGGCGTAGCCGGCTGCGGTGGTGACCACAGCTGCGCCGACGATTTTTCTCAATGGCTACACTCAAAGCAAGGCCAGCGCCGCGACCATTCGCCACTTAGCGGTATGCAAACAATTGATGTCGAAGTGATCGAATTGGGTGGTATCAGTCCGTTGCCACTGTTTAAACGTATCGCCACACACAGCAGCTACCGCCAAGTAACCACTACAGCGCAGTTGCAACAGGCCCTGCGTCACTCCTTTGAGACCACCGCGGTAACCGCTAACAGCTTTATGCCGGCAACCCTGCCAGTCGATAGTTATCAACGTATAGGGCTAAACGATGAGTTGTACTTCGCCCTGCTTCAACCTGGCTATTCACAGCGTTGGGGTGGCAATATTAAAAAATATAGGCTGCGCGAGGGCAAAATAGTTGATGCCAACGGACTCCCAGCAATCGACACCGAAACGGGATTTTTTGCCGCTGACGCACTGAGTCAGTGGAGTAGCGTCAGCGACTGGCTACACAACGGCGACACCTCCCCCGACGGCGCCGTAGTCGAACGAGGCGGGGTTGCCTACCGCCTAGCACTGAACGAGCAACGCAAGATTTACACCTATATCGGCCCCTCACCAGGTGTCGGTAACCGTCCCATAATCCTGAACAAGGCATTATTACTGCGGGAAAACACTAGCAATATTGATCCGGTTTCACTGGGACTGAACCCCGACAGCCCGGATTGGCGGCTGCAGCGTCGGCAAATAATCCGCTGGGCCAGCGGCGCAGACCCCGCCGGAAGAAACATTAGTGGCGACTTTATTCATGGCCGACCAGCGGTAGTCAGCTACCGTCGCGATAGCTCTTGCCAAGGTAGCGATTGTGTTGACCATATTGTTTTT
>JBLHLU010000184.1:0-7853 GCA_047623385.1 Paraglaciecola psychrophila | reverse complement strand
TTTTTTATAGATACGGTTTTTTTCTCCATAGCCATTAATACTAGGCAATCATCGCCTATTAACAGATTTGCTGTACTTCGAGCGATCGTCGAAGTGACTCGGACCCTCAAAACTCAGTGGGGATCATAGCCATTGTGAATTTTCGTTAGTGGTTACAGCGATGAATTTGAGCCGCTGAGTTACAAAGTTATTATAGGCAATGATATGTCTCAGCGAAGTCGGCTATATTGCGTGGTTCGGCTTGGTGTTCGGTCAGCCCTACTGCGAACGGCGTGACGATGGCAGTAGTGGACTTTGATAGGGTTTATTGGAACCAGCGAAAACTCGACCGATAACTCGATAATATCGGTGTATTTAGCTGCCACCGATCATCGCAATTCACCACTAAATGGGTTTACGTTCTACGCTGATTTAGCACGCTTTTGTACTGGGGTGATGGTGCTGTAGTTAAGTTTGTTGATTATGTAATAAGCTCTTTAGTGATTGGAAAGTGTTCGGTTTTAACGAATGATATATAGCTACGGTGGAATTCCAATATCTAAAGGCTAAGGTATTATTTTTGGCGACGCTGCTGAGTTTCGACATGATAATTTAGGCTTCGGCTACAACAATGCGGTATTTCGATAGTTCTGCAGACAGGCACTATTATTACCAGCGCCCTGTCTAGTGGAGTTGTTGTGTCAGTGGATAGAGTCGTTAGCACGCTATTATTAGTAAGGCTCTGAATTTCGGCGGCCGGTGCACATTGTTCTGGCTTGCCGAGTGCTGACATTAACAAATAGTAAGATTGGTTGTTGCTGACCGGATGCGAGGATTTATTGGGTGATATTATTACCTATCATCGCTATGGCGGATGCCATCACTGTGCAGCGATAAAATGAGCCTAATTAGACGGCTTTTAGTCCGCACATTGACCACGAGTTTGTTGTATAACCACGATGGTCATTGTCGATGGCTTACACTATAATTTTGGCAAAAGAATAATCACCTTAACTTTACACTAAGGATTATCATGAGCAGTGAACACACCCCAGTAGACTGGATGGTTAAGCGCCTCGCCGGATCCCTCGGTGCCGAAGTCCGCGGACTTAGCCTCGCCGCTATTAATAGTGCTGAGCTTGAACAAATAAAACAATTGCTCAACACGCATATGGTATTGTTTTTTCCCGAACAGTTTTTGACTCTCGACGAGCATGTCAACTTCGGCGGCCTGTTCGGGCCGCTGGAGGGGCATCCGAATTTAAACAACGACTCGGGGCATCCCAAGTTATTTGAATTGACTGCCAGTGAGGGTGGTATTGCCGACGAGTGGCACACCGATATTACCTTTCAGCCCGAGCCGGCACTGCTGTCGGTATTGAAAATGGTTAAGTGTCCCGAAGCCGGTGGCGATACGATGTGGAGCAACCTCTGCGCGGCGTTCGACGCGCTGTCGCCGCCGATGCAGGAAATGTGCTGTGGCCTTAGCGCCCTGCACGACGCTCATCCCCATAACCGTGCCGACAAAATGGCGATTCATCCGGTGGTACGTATTCACCCGGAAACCGGGCGCAAGGCGCTTTTTGTCAACGAACATTTTACCCGTCGTATCGTTGAAATGAGCGCGCAGGAAAGCGATAACCTATTGGGATTTCTAACCCGTTTTGTGCAAAATCCTCGTTTTACTGTGCGCTATCACTGGACCGAGGGCACCATCTGCATGTGGGATAATCGCTGTACCCAACACTATGTGCTCAACGATTTTACTGAGGAGCGTATTATTCAGCGAGTTACTGTAATGGGTGATCGGCCCGAGGGCCCCGGTGTGCGCTGGAAGCCTTGGAGTACTGGTGCCGGTCAGTCGGCAATGAGTCGCCACGATCGCCAGCTCGGTCGTTTTTTACGCGATCAAAACAAAGATTAAGTAATAGCATTCAACATTTTACTGTACCGAGGAAACACCATGTCAGAGCCCGATGCTTATCAGCTCTATCGCAATCTAAGACACACCGCGCCAGTTAGTCGGGAGCCAGATGGTCCTTGGCAAGTTGCGCTGTATGACGATGTTAAAAAAGTGTTGCGTGAGCAGAGTGTTTTTTCTTCCGACGTGGTGCTTGCCAAGCCCGACGAAAAGCGCACACCCAGTATGCTGTTCTCCGACCCACCGATACACAGTCGGTTGCGTAAACTGGTTAGCAGGACTTTTGCACCGAATAAAATTGCCCTACAGCGAGAGCCTATTGCCCTGCGCTGTGAAGAACTTATGGTGGCAATGGCCCAGCACAAAAAAGTGGACTTAATCGATGCCTTGGCGGCGCCGCTGCCAGTAACGGTTATTGCCGGTATGCTAGGGGTTGAAGACGGTGATATGTTGGCTTTCAAATACTGGTCGGATACGATTTTCAGCAATATAGCCGATATTCTTTTTGCCGAGATGACACCAGAGGTGGAAAAAGCCAGGGATGAAATGAACGCTTATTTTATTGGTCGTATCGCGCAATTGCGCCTCGAGCCAAAAGATCACTTGTTAAGCCAACTAATAGAAACCGAAACTGAAGAGGGCAAACTCAGCGACGACGAACTGCTAAGTTTCTGCGCGCTGCTACTTATTGCCGGCAACGAGACCACCACTGGCCTGATTACAGCCAGCGTACGAGTTTTTCATGAGATGCCGGAAATATTTGCTGCCTTGAACAAGGACCCCGATTTAATACCGTCTTTTGTTGAGGAAACGCTGCGTTTTTATTCACCTTTTTCTGCCACCGTCCGTCGTTGTAGCACTGCGGTCGAACTCTCCGGCGTTACTATTGCCGCCGGCGAATTAGTGTTGCCACTGATAGCCTCGGCTAATCGCGACGAGGCAGTATTTACCGATGCTGATAACTTTGTTGTCGATCGCAGTCCTAATCCTCACCTGGGTTTTGGCTCAGGTATACACAATTGTCTGGGGGCAGCGCTGGCCCGTTTGGAAGGTGAGATTGCGGTGCGTGGGCTGATCGAGCACTTTCAGGCCATCACTATTGTTAACTATGACCCGGTGGATCTCAGCCAATTTGGCGGCCCTAAGAGTCTATTAGTAGAACTAACGCCCAAATAGAACGCTGTTTATTTTAAGGGTTTTCTTGCCAGCATTGGTGATTAGCTATGGCGAAATTTGAATCGCCTTTTTTAAATCGTGATGGTCAGAGCAAAGGCGCTCAATGTTGAGTGTTCTGTTGTTCGACGCGTGAGCGAGTGAGTAGCGTCATTGGATGCGTTTTCCAGCGCTCACTTAATGATCATTTATGCAGCTTTGTAGGAGTGCAATAGTATCAGTGGATTGACTTTGGCACTGCTCGGCTTTGGCCTGGCATTAGCAACCATTGCTCGCTGGGCGATGTTACTGTTTGCGGTTTCTATACCTAAAAACCGATCCGTTTTTATCGCCTTGATGCTGTTGAGTGGGGCGCTCGGTATGGCAGCACTGACCCTGGGTACAGGCAGTTGGCTAGGTAATATCGCTGCGGGGCTGGCTATATTCGCCGGTGTTTTTTTCTTGTTAACGGTAGCTATTGGTAAGCAGACCGGCGGTCCAGGCGTTTTTCAAGTGGGTTCGGTACTGCCCAGTTTTACTGCACCCGATGAAAATAATGAGCTGTTCGACAGCAGCAGTCTCAGTGGGCAGCCTATATTACTGAAATTTTTTCGCGGACATTGGTGACCCTATTGCGTCGCCGAATTAAAACGGTGGGAGGAGCTTCGGTCGGAGCTCGAGCAGTGGAACATACAGCTAGTGACGGTGTGTGCTGATAAACCTCAGCAAATAAAAGCGCAGCGCCACAAACACGGCTGTAAAGCCATTATGCTTTCGGATCGTGAGTGCGAATTAATCGACAAGCTCGGAGTTCGTAATACAGGATTTCACAGCGGTATACCCGGTGGCGCCAAAGCACTACCAATACCGACCACAGTATTAATTGATGCTACCGGTAGCGTGCGATGGGTTGATCAGGCAGAGAATTACCAGCGACGTTCGGACCCTGACCGGGTGTTAGCTGCTCTCACTGAACATTTGGGTGAGCCCACTTCAGAGATCGCTAAGTAGTGTTAGCGACGCGCCAACTACTGAGACTTGCGGGTATTTCGCTCGTTCTGCTTGACTAAAAACGCTTTTAGCTCAACCTCGCCCCAGCTATTGGCTTGCTCTTGGGTTGCAAAACCGGTCTGCTGTTTCGAGACCATCGTTTTTCTTGCACTTACCCGACGGATAATCTGACCGGTCCAGTTTGAATCATTTTGTACCGCCTTGAATTGATATTTCTTTGCGCTGGTCATTAATAGCAAGCCTCTGGCTGTTGTATAAGGTGCCCAATTGTTGAGCGAGTGCAATATACTCCCCTCAGCCCAAAAGCGGTAGCCCCCAATGCGGCGACAGTTTTCTTAATTACAGTTTCCGAGAACGGTAAATGGGCATTATTTTAGCTAGCTCGAGTTAATGTCGAGTCAATATCGAGTCAATGTCGAGGTTATGTTGAGTTGTTGTTGAGGTGATGTTGGCACAATTGCATGGCTTTGACAGCCCAGGCCTTTCGCCAGTGCGCAAGGCCACAGGCATAAGTCGCTATGCTGGAGCAGATATTAGCTTATCGTGTTAATGCAACAGGGTTGAAAATACTTAACTTTGGCGCAGTGTAAGGCGCGGCTTAACATTATGGCAGGCGATAAAATCATTGTTTAAAGTACTCATCGTCTCGGCTGCTTAGGTAGCGCCGTTGGCCGCCATCAAGATTAAGCAAAGGTCTGCAATAGGCTCTCGATGCAAGTACATTACGGGGTTATCTGCCGCTGCCAAGCTGTTCTTAAACGGGTAAAACCCGCCTCCAACCCTAGCCGGTTGCAGGTCTTTTTGGCCAATAGTCACCCATATGACCGGCAGCACTAATTGTTATTTGCCCTGCGCTGCGCTATCTGTTTTACATTGAGCGACTGCATCAGCAGCGATAACTGTGAATAAACCGCCACCATAAGATTTGCTGTAGGGCTTAGTGGTAACGATGATAATCAGTGATCAGCGCCTGTTTTCAGTCACTAAAATTCTACCTATTAGCTCAGTATCCAAATGCCCGGCACCATGAGGTTTGAGGAGGTTTTCGCTCTCTAAGTAAATAGCGAGTGATGGCTATATTTGATCAATATTTGAGTAAATAGTCTTGACTGGTTTATGCATTAGAATTGAACAAAAGGGCATCACCGTTTTAGTTAACATCGTTTAACCGACACGATAATTTTTTATCAAGGTGGCTCGCTTTATGGCTGGTAGCAACATCAATAGTATTAACAACGGCAACGGCAACGGCAACGGCAACGAAAAAAAATATCAACAGTACCCATACTCACATCAGCAAAGTGTATTTATCGAATTATATTAACTCTCCTTAGCGCAAGCGTTTACAAATAAACCTGTCAAGACGCGCTACAAACCACAGCGGAGCGATGCGCAGGGCGGATTTATTTTTTTTCCAGCTAGGTTTAATAGCGCACTGAAAATGCAAGAGTTGGCTGGTGTATAAACTAATCTTACCCATGCCAGCAATCCGATGATGGCCAAACACCAGCCTGCCGCTAGTGTATGTGATGCTGCAGGGCTGCTAATTCGGCTTAATTAGTAGGGCAAGCCCGCAGATGCACCGCCATCGACGATCATCTCGGCGCCAGTGATATATTGGCTCTCGTCACTGGCAAGAAACACCACCATATCAGCAATATCCTGTGCTGTGCCGAGATTCCCCATCGGTGTTTGCCGCATAATATTGGCCTTAACCTTAGCGGCTTTGTCACCGGTTGCATCTAAAATAGCGTCAAACATAGGTGTATGCATAACGCCTGGATGAATGGAGTTACAGCGAATGTGCCCCGTGGCATTTTCAACCGCTACGGTTTTTGTCAACAGGGCAACGCCCGCTTTGGACGACCCATAGGCGGCGTTGCCGATCTGTCCTCGCAGCCCGGAAACAGATGACAGGTTTATAATCGACCCACCGCTGCCGTCGGGGTTGTGCTTGATGGCACGAACACCGTGTTTACAGCCTAGAAAACAGCCTACCAGATTAATATCTATAACTCGGCGAAAATCCTCTAAAGTGGTTTCATCGATTTTACTCGACTGGTAAATGCCCGCATTATTTACCAAAATATCAACTCTGCCATGCTCACCGATCACCTTCGCCATTAACGCCTGCCACTGATCTTCTGCGCGCACATCATGATGAAAGAAGCCGGCACCATATTTATTTGCAGTGTCGGTTCCGAGCGCTGTGTTGCTATCAGTGAGTATCACGATTGCACCTTCGCCAGTAAGCCTTTTTACGGCAGCTTCTCCTAAGCCCTGTGCACCACCTGTAACAATAGCTATTTTTCCGTTAACGCGGTCCATTTGAATCTCCTAATTGTGGTTGTGATGGTGATGGTGATGGTGACAAAGCAAGCGCTTTTACAGCGCGGTGATGTAGCGACTCAAGCGCCGCGTGTCTAGGGCTAACTTAACCCCGTGCAGTGACTATCACGCTGCCGCCATTGGCGATAATGTTAGCGTAAAAAAAATGAATATAGAAAATAGTTTATAAAAAATCGCTGTACCTTATTAACGCAACGGGCTGAGCAAGGCCAGATAAGCGCAAAAATATTATTTAACGGTGAAAAGTGTATTTTCTCTAGCTCGGCGAAAAGTCGGGTTTGTTGCGCGATTACTGTGTCAGAGCGATGGTCAGTAGCGCTGCCATAGCAAGGTCCGCAGCAACGCCTACAAGAATGCCCACAAGAAAGCCTACAAGACCGCCTACAAAAACGTTTGGCGCCGGGGTATAAACCCTGCCTATCGACGTTCTAACATAATAGGCAGCCCGTCTTTCGCCTTAGAGATAGGCGACTGTTGTACCGGCATCTGGTAGTTTTGCGGTACCGACCAGCGATAACGTTTTAACATCTCAAACATCACGACTTTAATTTGCATCGACGCAAAATGGAGACCGATACACATATGCGCGCCACCGCTAAAGGGAACCCAACAGTGCGGGTGCTGTTTGTGCTCAGCACGTTCGTCGCTAAACCGCTCCGGGTCAAAGCGAGTGGGATTGGGCCAGTACTGTTCCATATAATGCGTGTGTATAGGGTAGGTCACAACCATGGCACCGGCTGGAATGGTGTAACCGGCGTACTCAAAGTCGCTGTTGCTGTATTTAGGCAGCGTCGATAATGGCGGGTACATGCGCATCGCTTCTTTCATTACCCAGTCGGTTTCGGTCATTTTCTCCAGCGACGCATAATCTAGGCGTTCGACGCCTAGTGAATCTACCTCGTCTAGAAGCCGTTGTTGCCACTCGGGATTCTTGGCCAGAGCATAGGTCATGCTGGTGAGGGTACTGGTAGTAGTGTCGTGGGCCGCCATCATCAGAAAAATCATATGGTCAACTATTTCGCTGTCGGTGTATTGATTGCCGTCTTCGTCTTTGGCCCGACACAGCAGTGAGAACATGTCAGAGCCGTCGCCACCGCGTTTTTGCTCTACCAACTTTAAAAAGTAGTCGACCATGAACGCTCTGGCCCGAATTCCTTGCCACAGCAGCGTACCGGGAATAGCCAGGGGTATCTTTGGCATGGAGGCGGCAACTGTGGTTTCGAAGGCCTTATTGATCGCGCTGGCATCGTCGCCCAGTTCAATGCCGAGGAAAATAGTTGCGGCCAAGTCGAGTGTTAGTGTTTTAAAAGCAGGGAAGGCCATCAGCGTTTTATCAGCGCTTTTATCCCAGTTATCGATAGCCTGGGGTACCTGTGCGGTCATTTTCTGCATATAGTTCTTCATCGCAGCGCTTTTAAAACCGGCTTGCATAATACGGCGA
>JBLHLU010000183.1:0-7962 GCA_047623385.1 Paraglaciecola psychrophila | reverse complement strand
TTCAGCCAGCTCGACGCTATAGGGAAAGGTGAAATCGACGTGCTGTAAGGCGTTGTCAAAACCTGGATAGTCACGGCCATCAAAATAGCTGTGCTCGCGGCCGTGACTGTAGTCGACTAATTGATCAGGAATGACCAAGGTTCCCGCAGTCAAATCGCTGCGAATACCACCGACTGCATTAACTGCCAACACCTGCTGCACTCCCTGATTTTTCAGCGCCCACAAATTAGCGCGATAGTTAATCTTATCCGGCGCAAGGCTGTGGGGACTGCCGTGGCGAGCTAAAAACAATAGCGGCCGCTGCGCTGACTCACTGCGTACCAGTGCGGCGGAGGCATCACCAAAAGGCGTGATTACCGGCCCTTGAACAAGTCCCTGGGCAAAACTATTTAATCCTGTGCCACCGATTATACCCACGGCTGTAGCGTTACTGTGCATCGATTAATACTCCGCTGCTGACTAGTGTTATTTACCCAACATAATTTCATTGGGAATATTAAGGGTAGACGTTGGATAGGCAATATCAGCACCGTGCTGGGCGATAATGTTGAGTATCGATAACAGAACGTGCTGCTTAATGTCGTGATACTTCACCCAGTTTGTGGTTCGAGTAAAAGTGTAGACAAAAAAGTCCAATGAAGAGTCGTTAAACGCATTGAAAATTACAATAAGCGTTTGGCTTTGATCAATGTCGGGATGCTGTACTAACATCGCTTTTACCGCTGCCACAATCGGCTCGACTTTGCTCGCGTCATCATAACGTAAACCTATGGTTTCATAGATTCGTCGGTTTTTCATCCGCGACGGATTTTCAACCGATATTTGGCTGAAGGTTGCATTGGGGATATACAGCGGCCTTTTGTCAAAGGTTCGAATGCAAGTTTGCCGCCAACCAATATGCTCGACGGTGCCCTCTATCTCCTGATCCGGCGATCGAATCCAATCGCCTACGGCAAAAGGTCTATCTAAGTAAACCATAAGACCGCCAAAAAAATTGGACAGTAAATCCTTAGCCGCAAAACCGACTGCAATACCGCCGACACCACCGAAGGCAAGCACCCCAGAGATGCTGTAACCCATTGTCTGTAAGACCACTAGCGAGGCCGTTATGATAATGGCCATGCGCACCAGCTTGCCCAGCGCCAACACCGTGGTTGCATCCATCGGCTCGGCTTTGTAATCCACAGAAATTAGCCTTTGTTCGACTTGTTTGATAAACCGAATAGCAAACCAACTAAGTAATATCACCACCAGCAGCTGCCGTGCCGGTGCAATCGTGCTAAATATCGCTGCCTCCGACTGCGCCACCAATATTTCGATAACCCAGCTAAACCCCAGTAACCAGACGCCGAAAAAAGCGGGTTTCTGAGCCGATTCCAGCAGTGCGTCGTCCCATAAATTCACCGTTCTTTTCGCCTGTATAGCGAGTTTTCTGAACGATATACGGGCCATATAGCCCGCCAATAACGTCGCCAAAACAATGAAAAAAACGTTCCACAACCAAGGGAATTGCTGCAGGGTCAAACCCAGCCATTGACTGTCGATCGCTGTTGAATCCATAGTGTTATTGCTCTGTTATATGATCGTCACTGTCCGCTGTCGATACCGTCATCGTTATCTGTGCAGACACAGTTCGGTCCGCGGCAATTGAGGTCCTCGGGTACCGTCAGTTTTTAGTACAAATTGTTATTTGTAAACTTTGCCAATATACACAATGTATCTAAAAAACGCTCTATAAAATACCGGTTAGTCCACACCATTGCCCAAGCCATTGAATCGCTGGGTAATTTACCAAGACCGTATAAAAACAGTCTATTCGACCCGCCACCGCCACAGGATCGCGCATCTGCTGAGACTGTGGACAACGATTGATAACATGGTATTTAATCAGTGCACATATCCTCTTATGGAGAACGCCTATGAACCTGACTATTCCCACGGTGGGCAATTGGTACCGCGAACGTCAACAGGGCATAACTTTTGAAGTCGTGGCCATGGACCGTGCCGAGCAAACCATTGAGACACAGCTTATCGACGGCGAACTCGGCGAATACGATATGGAAATCTGGCGACAACTTTTTTTAGAAGAAGTTGAGCAACCTGAAAACTGGAGCAACGCTTTCGAAATGAACACCGAGGACGACGTGGATACCGACGCACCGATCAGGCCAGAGTCATGGAGTAGCCCATTGACACTGATCGAAACAGATATTGTCAACGGTGTGCTGGACGATCTAGACTAATTATCGTCATAAAAGAAACCATTGCCGGTATCTGCGAGCGACTTACTCACTCAGTTAGCTATTAAACCCAAGGCCTTCATCGAACGGCCCTGCAGCTGCCGCGCGCCCAGCCTTGTCACAAATAATCTCGGCAAACCCTTGCAGCCTCAACAATACTGTATATACTTACACCTACTGTATATAAAACCACTACCGCATCGATCAAACATCGATGTCTTTGGCACACTTGAGACAGTCGTTATTCGTCGCAGTTTTAGTGAGCCTACCTGTAGTTTATTGCCGCTTACCACTGGTGCTAGCCGTTTTTAACGCGACTGTGTCTAATATGTTTAGGTCGAACGGGCTACTCGCCGCACTCTTAATAAAAGGATATGGAAGCAATGTCAAAGCTCACTCAACGCCAAGCTGAAGTTCTGGCTCTGATCAAAGCCTATATCGACGAAACCGGCTTCCCGCCGACTCGCGCTGATATTGCACGAAAACTCGGTTTTAAATCAGCCAATGCAGCAGAAGAACACTTAAAAGCATTGGCGCGAAAAGGTGCCATCGAAATGATTGCCGGAGCCTCTAGAGGTATTCGCATTGCAGCACCAGAGCACAAGGGTATTCCCATCGTCGGTCAGGTCGCCGCAGGTAATCCAATACTCGCTCAGGAACATATTGAAGACTACTGTGAAATTCCTCCTTCATTTTTCCACCCCGCCGCAGACTATTTTTTGCGGGTACGTGGAGATAGTATGATCGACATAGGCATTTTTGAAAATGACTTACTAGCGGTTCACAAAACCAGCCAGGCAGAGAGCGGCGATGTTGTTATAGCTCGAATTGACGACGAAGTAACAGTCAAGCGCTTGAAAAAAACACGCAGTAAATATCAGTTGTTATTAATGCCCGAAAACAAGGACTACTCCCCTATTGAAGTCGACTTGCGATCGCAAGATTTTGCTATTGAGGGATTGAGCGTGGGTGTTGTCCGGCGGTAAAACCTGACTCTGAGGATTGTACCGTAATTGATAGTGTACCGCCCGGCTATGCCCATTTGCATAGCCGTCTTAGTAAGCTCTAAAAGCTTATCTGAACAATGTAGTATTTAATCGATTACAATAGCAATCGGATTGGGTTAGATGGCGTTGCTAACGTCTGCAGAGCTGTTTTTTGCCTGTCGACGACGTAGCGCCAACACTATCTAGATGAACGAATGAACCCTAGTGAACGGTGCGACTAGCACTGTCCTGCGTAGTCGAGGTTTCATCGCCTACTTCTGCACCGTTGAGTTGAGCCGCGGCCTGCATTCCAGCCTGAATCATTATTTTTGCCACGTCCAATTTAGCATCATCGATAAATGCCTTAGACTCCTCAGAGAATTTGATACAAACCAGAGGCTCACCCTCTTCGTCAGCACGTTTAAGAACGACTTCACCGCCCTCGAGCTCAACAATTTCTAGAAATGACGACGCCACATTGTTACCTTTGTTGTATGTTGGTGGATGTTTATCTGAGCCGTTAACGACGCAAACCTATCCGCACATGCCCCTCACTAAAGCAACGTGTTCGGAGCACTTGTGACAACTGCAACCACCACCCAATGAGGGTGGTCGGCGGCAGCACCGCGCGGCAGATTTCGGGCTAAGAGCTTTTCTTTGCCGCTGCTTTCTTTTTGGCCGGTGCCTTCTTTTTGACAGCAGCCTTTTTAACAGCGGCCTTTTTAACAGCCGTCTTTTTTACCGCGACCTTCTTCGGCGGTGGAGTCTCTACTTGCCACTTACCGGAATTGTAGTAAGCCTTCCACCCAGACGGCTTGCCATCGATTTCCGATTGCACATACTGCTCTTTGGTCTTGCGACTGTAGCGTATGATCGCCTTATTACCCTCTAGGTCCTCGGTGGGAGCTGCGAAGAGAAAGCCGTATTTGGGGTCGATCTCGTCGCGATGGGGCAGTATCTCCTCGACCAACGGTGCTCGAGTCTCCCTGTTTTTGGGGAAATTGCTAGCGGCCAGGAACATTCCTGCAGCGCCGTCGCGCAATACATAGTGATCATCCACCTTCAGGCACAATAGTTCCGGCATCGCTACCGGATCCATTTTTGGTGGCGCTGCTTCACCATTACGTAGCAATTTGCGGTTATTTTTCCATTCTTCGTCAGTACAGCCAAAGTATTTACCAAAACGACCGGACTTCAATTGCATCTGCGCACCGCACTTGTCGCAGTCCAATAATGGTCCCTCATAGCCCTTGATCTTAAAGGCTCCGGCTTCCACCTCGAAGCCGCTGCAGTCTGGATTATTACCGCAGACATGCAATTTTCTCGATTCATCGATTAAATAGCTGTCCATTGCAGTATTGCAAAGGGCACAGCGATGCTTGGCAATAAGCAGCCGAGATTCGCTCTCATCGTCATCGTCGGCACTGACAACTTCGTCACCGCGAACCAAATTGATGGTGCTCTTACAGCGTTCCTTAGGCGGTAGTGCATAGCCTGAACAACCTAAGAATACACCCGTGGTGGCAGTTCGAACCTGCATTTTCCTACTGCACTTAGGGCAGTCTATATCAACTTCTGTCGGATGGTTCTCACGCATGCCGCCCTCTTCGGCACCGGCCGCTTCGAGCTGGGTCTGAAAATCGCCGTAAAAGTCGTTAAGCAAGGTCTTCCAAGACAATCGGTCTTCAGCAACATCGTCCAGCGACGCCTCCATCTTGGCGGTAAAGCTGTAGTCCAACAAGTCATTAAAGCTCTCTACCAACCGCTCGGTAACCACGTCGCCCATCTTTTCCGCGTAAAAGCGTCGATTTTCGACCCGTACATACCCGCGATCCTGAATCGTGGAAATAATGGCGGCATAAGTAGAGGGCCGGCCAATACCTTGCTTTTCCAATTCTTTGACCAAACTGGCTTCACTGAACCGCGGCGAGGGCTTGGTAAAGTGCTGGCTGGGAATAAGTTGCTGCAATTGCAGCTCATCGTCAACATTAATATCTGGCAAAATCACGTCTTCGTCTTTTTTCACTTGCGGTGGCAATACTCTCATAAAACCGTCAAAGAGCATTACCCGTCCGCGAGTTCGCAGCTCAAAATTCCCTGCAGTAACCACAATACTACTGCTGGTGAATTTTGCCGGCACCATCTGGCAGGCAACGAACTGGCGCCAAATCAACTCGTACAGCCGCTCTGCGTCGCGCTCCATCTTCTGTAGTTGGGTTGGCTTAATCGACACGTCCGAGGGCCGTATAGCCTCGTGGGCCTCCTGCGCACCCTCTTTGCTGGAATAGCTTATTGCATTGTCCGGCAGATAATTTTTACCGTAATTGGTGCTGATAAAGTCTCTACAGGCAGACACCGCATCGGCACTCAGATTGGTAGAGTCGGTCCGCATATAAGTAATATATCCAGCTTCATACAGCCGCTGCGCCATCATCATGGTTTTCTTAACGCCGTAACCCAACCGGGTACTGGCTGCTTGTTGCAGTGTCGAGGTAATAAAGGGCGATGAGGGCTTTGATTGTGTAGGTTTATCATCTCGCTTGCTGACCACAAAACTCTGCTTTTGCAGCTGTGCCACCAACTCATCACTTTGCAGTTGGGTATTGGGCCTGAAACCTTCGGAGTTGTAACGCTTCACCTCTAGGTGAAGGTTGCCGGCCTCGGCGCTAACATCGGCAAACAGTTGCCAAAATTCTTCTGGCTCGAAGGCACGAATTTCTCGCTCGCGATCAACCACTAGACGCGTTGCCACTGACTGTACCCGGCCCGCCGATAATCCCCGTGCCACTTTCGACCACAGCAACGGAGAAACCATATAACCGACAACTCGGTCGAGGAATCGCCTGGCCTGCTGAGCGTTGACGCGACTTATATCTAAAATACCAGGGGTATCAAAGGCAGCTGTTATAGCCTTTTCAGTAATTTCATTAAAAACAACACGCCGATAACGGCTTTCGTCACCGCCGATAGCTTCTTTTAGATGCCAGGCAATCGCCTCACCTTCGCGATCCAAATCCGTCGCAAGATATATAGTGTCAGCATCTTCAGCCAATGCTCTCAATTCGTTGACGACTTTCTCTTTGCCCGGCAAAATTTCGTACTGAGCCTCCCAGTTATTCCCCGGGTCGATTCCCATGCGCTTAATTAATTGGGCTTGCGCTTTTTTCTTTTTAAAGGCGACCTTTTTCTCCGGCGACAGCTTACGGGTGGCTGCCGCGGCTTTAGCTCTCTCTTTTGGATCGGTTTGAGTACTGCCAGCAGTGGGCAAATCGCGGATATGACCGATGCTGGACTTAACAATAAAGTCCGAACCGAGATATTTATTTATCGTCTTAGCTTTATCTGGTGACTCGACTATGACCAGTGACTTTCCCATTTCTACCCTTTTATACAATAAGATTCGATACCCCGAGACTGCATTCCGGCGGCATTCACGCGTCATATATAAGACCTGTTGCTTCACCGGTCAAGTCAGTCTGTCTTTTTTTTCATCTTTTTCTGCATAGCACCATTGCAGCAGATTTTTTTAAACAAACGAAAAAAACCATTAAGCTTATGATCTATATGGTTTTTTAGGTTAATTACCAGCATTAACAGGGCTTTGAACGATCATTTAATGTTTAATGCTTCTCGCTGCAATATTTTCCGCTGTAGCGGGAATTTTCAGCGCTGTGCTAGTTTATCCAGAAACACACTGTGGTGTTTTTCTGCATTTCAACCTTCCAAGGCAAAGCGTGCCACTGTTACCCCGTCAACCTCCAAGGTTTCCATAAACATTGCCAGCGGCCTCACCCATAAGCTGTAATCGCCATACAGTGTGCGATAGACCACCAGTTGTTCTTCTGTCTCCGAGTGACGAGCAACGTCAATCACTTCATAGCGACTACCTTTGTAATGCCGGTATACGCCAGGCTTTAGCTGCGTCATAACTATTTATCCTCTGTTGCTATCTAGTCGAGCCAGAATATACTAGCTGGCCGCGGTTTAGGCATTGCTATCTTGATATAGTTGATCATCGAGTTCGATAAGTCGCGACTTAATCGCCGCAATATCTTCATCAGTACCGCGCTCCTGCCAATAAACACCTAACCATAGCCCATTGTATTCCAAGGCAACGACGTCTTCGGGCAATTGCACCAGCGCCCCTCGTAGCAGCGCCAAACAGTTCTCAGTTTGCTCATTATTTTCACGCTGGCACAGCATATAGCTGGACGGATCGCTATGGTTTAGCGCGGTTTTCCTTCCCCTTTGCTTGACGATTAGCCGATATACAATACCCTCTTCTAAACGTTCCTCTCTGACCTTGGATCGATGACTCTGAGGCAAATCGCAAACTTTCATTTGAAAACCCTGCGCCAGGGCATAGTCGCGCAGCGCCGCCTGCCGTTTTTGTCTAGGGCTGGGCATCATCCAGAAAATTGGCCCCACCGCTACGGCGACCACGAACAAAATGATAAGATAGTTCAATGTTGCTGACCTCAATTATGGCAAATGGCAATGTTGTGAGTTTTTATACATTAACAGTGGACTTTATCGCGAATTTAACCCTTACTTAGCTGTAAAGATAGTCACCGCCAGAGGTATTACAATGAGCGATTACAACACCGTATTGGTAGCAATTGACCTGTCCGATGAAGCGATACAGGTAGCCAAAAAAGCCCATTCTATGGCGCTATCTAACAATGCTTCACTGCATATCATTCATGTCATCGAGCCGTTGAGCTTTGCCTATGGTG
>JBLHLU010000182.1:0-7965 GCA_047623385.1 Paraglaciecola psychrophila | reverse complement strand
TAATCTGCATTCTGGCTAAGCGCTATAACAGTGAATTCAAAAGCCCTGGTCGTCATATCACAATGGCTCACTATCCCAGGATACTAACGATCGATATTTCATTTATTTTCATATGATTCAAATGGTTAGCTGAACCATACCGCCATAGAGCTTCGATATATATGGTAGTCCTGACGGGTTCCTTGTTCCGCATCTCTTCCCTTGTTCACAATTGACTGCCTATATGAGTCAATCACTTAGCTAATTATTTCCCGAGATATAACGACAGGGGTTAGTGATCTGGTATATATGCACAAAAACCAATATATTATTCACATCGTTAGCAAAAAGGAATCACCCATACGGGTGATTTTTAGCATGCAATGTCCGCTCTGGGTCATCAACGACCATAAAGCCAACTCGATTCCCTAGCCCGCTATAGCGTCAGTTTCAAGCATCATAATCGGGGATGTTACACGGCACCTAGTATGGGTAGTCTTTCATAAAACCCGACTGAAAACGGCCCGAAGTTGACCGTTCTCCAGCAGAAAAAAGGTTTGTTCTTTTTACCCGAAACGCCACGATCGTGGTAAATCAACATAGGGAACCACCACTTTATGTTGAACCCAACAGTTTTTTAATCTCACTCCCTCAATAGCCTCAGGTATACCGCCGACCACAATATTTTATATCAGTCTAATTTTCAGCGTGGCCAGACTCTTATCAAAGAGTGACGCGCTAAATGTAAACACCTATATCGATGAACACTAACGAATAGAAAAAGTGACATTTTTATTGGCTGAAGTCTACGTAGCGCTGTCACAATACTGCTGAAATTCCAACCAACTATTACACTCGTTGACTAGGCCAATAGACACTGTTTTTTTAACGACTGTTACCGTTTGGGATAGAGTTACTATGACTGCCTATATCAAGAATAGTCATCGCTGTTAGCCTGCGCGCCTTTGGCACTGGATAACAATAGCTTATGCCGGCACCGCTCTATCACTGGCGCTAAATAGTGGTATGCTTGATATTTTTTTAAATCGATGAAGGGTATTACTGTGTTAAAAAAAATCACCTACAGCGCCATAGCTATCGTCGCTGTCATTGCGGTCGTCACTGCCATTGTGCTGGTGCCCGCACATCTGCAAATTCGCCGTTTTGAATCGGCGCTGCCCAGTATAGAAGAACTGCAAGCGCAGTTGGCATCCACCGCTGGCCCCAGGGCTATTAGTTATGTTATGACCGCCAGCCAAAAAGTTTCCGGCGACACCATGGGTCATATCGGTATATTGCTGGAATGGGCCGACGGCAGCACCTTTTTAATCGACGCGGGGATGAACGATAGCGACGCTGTCGCCTTTGGCAAAACCCTAGAGACCGTGCTCGGTGCCGAGGCCAGTCAGACCTTTGGCCCGATAGAACAACAAATGGCCGCGGGCATCGATAACATATCGGGTATCGGCTTCACCCATCTACACAGTGATCACACCCTAGGTATTACCGATATTTGTGCAGCGCAAATACAACCAGCAACCATTTTTCAGACCGTCGACCAGGCACAGAACCACAATCGCTTGACCAATAGCGGCCAACAACTGATCGAAGAAAGTGATTGCAACACTGCGCTAATGGGTGATCAAACCATTAAAGCGGTACCGGGTTTTGTTGGTCTGATCGCTATTGCCGCCGGCGGTCATACGCCGGGCAGTACTATTTATGCCACCACACTCAATGGCCGTATCTGGTTATTTGCCGGTGATATAAGCAATGTTATGGACAATCTACTGCACAACCGAGGTAAAGGCTTTATCTATAGCTATATGCTGGTTCCCGAAAATACCGACCGCACCGAGCAACTGCGCCTTTGGTTAGCAAAGATTAATGCACTGCCTAACGCCAGCGTCTTGGTGGCACACGACCTCGGCGCTTGGAACAGCAGTGAATTACCTCAATGGCAGGGTGACTAAAGCGCTCGGTTACAGTGCCCGCAAGAGAGATTGCATACAGCAGGCAAAAGCCACCAGCTCAAGTATCTATAACCCTTAGTGGCCTTTAATCGCCTGCTGCTGAGCTCATTTTGCCGATTTACAATAAGCCGCCACACCAAATGACTCAACGACTGCTGCGCAACTGGCACTTTCGAGCCTACCAGCAGCTGCAATGGGGTTGACCGCCCGCCGTAAAAACCTTGGTAACGGTATTGCGATATTGCCCGGTGGTATCAGGGCTACCGCAACAGCTAGGCAATCGGTGAGCGAGCCGGCCCGTTGCCTATCAGCTGCGGGCATAACGCCCACTAATCTAAGTGTTTTTTAACTGGCATAAAACTCATAATTTACGTCATAATGCCGCGCATTAGGGCTATCTGACACGGCAATTATTAGCCACAGCACTTATCATTAGCCAACGTTACACACCACTACAAACCATGGATAACACAGATGAGTAGTTACGATTACATTATCATAGGCGCCGGCAGTGCTGGTTGCGTTTTGGCTAATAGACTATCAGCCGACGCCAGTAAATCGGTATTGCTGCTAGAAGCCGGCGACAAAGACAGTAATTTTATGATCCACATGCCCGCCGGTGTTGGCAGTTTGATAACCACCGACAAGGTGAACTGGTATTACAATACCGAGCAACAAACAGAGCTCAACAACAGACCGCTGTTTTGGCCTCGAGGTAAAGTGTTGGGAGGCTCTTCATCCATTAATGGCATGATTTACATTCGCGGCCACGCCGTCGACTACGATATGTGGCGGCAATTGGGGCTGGAGGGCTGGAGCTTCGACGAAGTTCTGCCTTACTTCAAACGTTCTGAGGGCAACGAACAAGGGGCCGATAACTTTCACGGTGGTGACGGACCGCTGGGTGTTTCCAGCCCCAAGAAAAACAATGTGTTGTTTGATGCTTTTATCGAAGCGGGCAAACAAGCCGGCCTGCCTTATACCGACGATTTTAATGGCCCCCAGCAAGAGGGCGTCGGCCCCTATCAAACTACTATTAAAAATGGCAAACGCAGCAGTGCAGCAACCGCTTATTTAACGCCAGTACTACAGCGCTCTAACCTAACCGTTGAAGTAAAGGCCATGACCTCGCGTATCTTATTCGAGGGCAAACGCGCGGTCGGCGTTGAGTATCTGCAGGACCAAAAAACTAAAACTGCCACCGCCAATACTGAAGTTATTCTCTGCGGTGGCGCGGTCAACAGCCCGCAAACTCTTATGCTGTCGGGCATTGGCGACGCCCAAGAACTGGCTAGGCTCAACATTCCACTGGTAGCCGACCTGCCCGGTGTCGGTCAAAACTTGCAAGACCACCTGGACTGCTCGGTATTGGTTTCCTGCCCGCTGCCGATCACCCTCGCTAGTCAGAGCAATCCTTTGCGTGCACTGCTCACGGGTATGCAGTACGTCTTTTTCAAGTCGGGTCTGGGCACAACCCAGGGGTTAGAGTCCGGTGCCTTCTTAAAAACCTCACCCGAACTAGACGCCCCCGATATTCAAATTCACTTTGTCGCCGCGGCGATGAAAGATCACGGTCGAGAAAAATTAAAGGGCCACACATTTACTGTCCATATCTGTCAGCTGCGTCCAGAAAGCCGTGGTTATATTGGCTTACACTCTACCGACCCCATGGATCACGCGCTGATTCAGCCCAATTATCTCAGCGCTGAAAAAGACCGTATTGTGATGCGCAAGGGCGTTAGAATGGTACGCGACATTCTCTCTCAGCAGGCGATGAGTCCCTACTATGGTGAGGAATTGTTCCCCGGTGCAGCGGTACAGTCTGACGCCGAACTCGACCAATGGATTAACGAATCAGCCGAGACCATTTATCACCCCGTCGGTACCGCTAAGATGGGGCACGACGAACTGGCCGTGGTAGATGAACGCTGCCGCGTTCATGGGCTTGAAGGATTGCGGGTAGTCGATGCCTCGGTTATGCCAACCTTAGTCGGCGGCAATACCAATGCGCCGACAATTATGATTGCCGAAAAGATCTCCGACGATATTTTAGGCAAGCCGCAGCTAGCTGCACAGTCGGTACAGGTGGCTGCGGTGAGTGAACCCGCATAGGTCACTTATCCGCTTGCTCACTCAACAATGGTGCTGCGCAGCGATCGCTGCTGTGCAAACACCCTTGTTGCCCACTTAGTCAGCGGTAAAGGGGCCTGCGGAGCCTCACGTCCGAACTATTCCGATACTAAAAAACACATTAGCTGACCACTCACTGCTCCGATCTGGGCTCGCCCCAACTGTTATCAACTAACGGTATTACGCACTGATGACGGTGCGCCGGCGCTATAGCCTGCGCCATTCGAATTGATAGTCGCTAACGTTCGTTAGTCACTGGGATTTGTTAGTCGCAGGGGTTCGATAATGACTGGAATTCGATAGTAACTGGGATTTGATAGCCATTAGGAATCGATGGCCACTAAGATTACCGGTGGCCGGCAGCAATGCAAGTGGTGGTTACTCACCGATAATTCTCCTGAAAAATCGAATGTGTTATAGTTTTCCGGCACTATCCGACAACGTATTGTGAAGGAGATAATAACAATGTTACTAAAATCCCTAGACATTCCTAAGGCCGATTTTGAATCGGCCACTGGCTGGGCGCTTAAACCCGAAGGCGCCTGCAAGAACGACATCTGTATTCCGGTACCCAATGCCAGTGCCGACCCTGTGCATATTCCAGAACTAGCAGCGGCAATGAACCTACCCTTGGTAGCAGAGCCCGAGGCCAAACTATGGGCCCTAGGGCCCGACTCTATTGGTGGCCGGGCACTCAGCTCAGCCAAGGCCCCTGAACTCACGCTGCCCGATCGCAACGGCAAGCCCTTCAGTCTATCTAGCCTACTGGGTAAAAAAGTACTCATTTACGCCTGGGCGCCTTACTGAGGTTGTTCTGGCGACTTGTCCGTGTGGCAAGCACTACGCAACGAATATAAAGATCAAAATTTCGAGTTGATCACCGTAGGACTCGACAGTTTGGGCATTGCCGGCTGCAGCGCTTTTATTGATGCCGCAAATGCCGAGCACCCTTCGCTTATCGACCAACACCATGTGCTGGCAGATTTGTTCGGGGTGATTAATATACCCAGCAGTATCTGGATAGACGAACAGGGCATGATCGTGCGGCCAGCGGAAACCGCCCCAGCGCCAGCACATTTGCGCGAAGGCGACGGTAAAACGCCTAATATTGCTTTGCCCGCCGAGGTACCCCAGCGCGTTGTCGAAATGATGACAGAAGCGGCCAAGTTCCCACAGAGCAAAGGCGATTACCACAACGCGCTACGCGATTGGGTGGAAAAAGGAGCCGATAGCGCTTTTGCTATGGACGCCGAAAAAGTCATTGCCCGCTCGCGTCCGCGAAACCTAGAGACAGCGCTGGGCCATGCCCACTTTGAACTAGCCACACAGCTGGAGATCGATGGCAAACATCCACTGGCGGTTAAGCATTTTCGCCGGGCCCACGAATTAGTGCCGGACAGCTGGACTTTTCGTCGGCAAGCCTGGTCATTGGAGCAAGTCGGAGAAGGGCCTATTAGCCGATTCTGGCAGGGACCCAACCCCGATAATCCAGAGGACTGGCCCTATGCAGGTGACTGGTTGGAAGATGTTAAGCAGGCCGGCGCAGAAAACTATAACGAGCAATGGCAGCCTTAGTAGCCCTGCACGGGGTAACAGCCGCAGCACCGCAATAAACCACTCTGATAGGATGTTAGCCGGCTGTGGCCGGCTGCAATTACGATGCGTTGGTCAGCACAACGCAGGCAGGCGCGTCCTACCCAGAGCTTGCTCTGCCTCCGTCACCCTATTTGCTGCGCGGCGACGGCTTCGTTGTACCCGCTGCCATATCGTTACACTAACAATTTTCCGTGGATCAACTACCTGCTGCGGTAAATTTATCCCTATCGGCGTCTTGGCCAAACTCAATACATCGAGCTCTAATTTGTCCTTGTCTGCGCGTCAATTGACCATCGATTTCAACAAAGCCCTCACGGCAATAACCACTACGCTACAACGTCCATGTCATTTTTTCACTAGGCTATGAGCGAATTATTCTATGTATCCGCCGAGGTGATTTTCCGTACCGGTTTGGGCAATTATTTTTGTTGCGAGCTGAGCCTCTGTTTTCTCCGCCACAGGCCCCTACCCTACCGTACTTACCACCTTATATTCAGAGCCTGCGGTGAATCCTACTGCAACTAAAACGTTTCAAACCATTGTGCTCAGTTTTTGTCAGCCGCGCCTGCTCAAACCGCGGGCCCCTTCAGTATGGCGGCAAACCGGCAATATAGTCGGCAATAAACACAACACCAGCAAAGACTTTTTCAAAAAAAACCTCTTATTGAATCATTTTGCGCCGGCCTCCCTGGGTGTGGACGATCAGTACTAAAACAACATTAATGGGGGGAGAGAAAGTATGGCAATAGCCCTAGCGCGGCCATGCTCAGTAGACCCTCGAATTAGCCATTAGATGAAATACTAACGTGCTAATAGGGACAAAAGTATTGACGCATTAGAATCATTACATGTCACTGAGTGCATAGCGCCTAGGTAGACAAAAGTCACAGCATTAAAAGTTACCAAGGCATTGACGTTTTTTACCTTATAATTTTATAATTATTGTGGGGGAAAGCGGACATTGTGCCGATCAAAGCTACATTATTCTTCGAATAACAAGTAGAACGAAATGACAGAATGAACTAAAATGCCACACTTTATTCGATACCAAGAACGGTAGACTAAGCCGCGTCAATAACTGAAGGCTATGCAAAGGTAAAAGTCACTGACTAAGTGTTAAATTAAAAAACTATAACCGGATGCAGTGTACTTTCTCTGGTAAAAAATAGCGTCCATGCAAAGCAACACGGAATGAAACACAGCAACACGTAACAGAACATCAATATTACTATCATTATAGCGGGAGATTATTGTGCCTATTGATAAAGATGAAAAAGATGAAAAAGATAAACCATTGTCAATGTTAGAAGTAATAAGCAGCGTACTAGCAGGCGCTATAGGCGTTCAGAGCAAAGCAAATAAACAACGCGACTTCACTAGAGGCAAGCCTATGCAGTTTGTCGCTGCTGGAATTTTCTTTACGGTGCTGTTTTTAGCAACAGTTATAACCCTTGTTTCTTTTGTTGTAGGTTAACCTATGTATTCAAGGTTTTCGGTTTTTTACCTATTACCAATTAAACATCACCTATTAACTACTACCTATTGACGACAGCGCTAAGCCGATGTTTCATCTTCGATAATAATACAATCCATTGGTCTTTTTTTCGGGTCACTGTTTTCGGCCATGGTATTTGGATCACTGATTTCGGCCACTGTTTTCGGATCACCGTTTTTGGATCACTGATTTCGGGTCACTGCTTAGCGGCTAATATGATCGTCAACGGCCAGAAAAATATTACCCCAGCAGAGTAGTCGCGATGTTCAGCGGTGCGCAGTTAACACAACTTTTATAGCCTCTCTTCAGTTCTCACCAGCGGCCAGCCGACACCTAAGGTGGCATTGACAGCGGCAATCGATTCGCTTCGTGGATGATACTGTAGCTATGCAAACCCCTACTTTCATTAGAGAGTGCATTAGAGAGTGAATTAGAGAATGTATTAGACAATGCATTCAAATAACTGATCGAAAAAAATCCAGAAAATTATAACCAAGGAAATGATTAACAGCCAACCCAACTGATTAAATAGACGGCCAAATCAACTTACTATAAGCTATTGAGGCAACCGTTAGATACATGGCTTTGATGATATCTACTTGGCAACAGTAAGGTAACGCACTGTGTTAATAGCGAGAGCTCTTGGCTAGCGAGGCCCATCACCGCTGAGCGTTAGCTGCTCACGTTTTCAGCTAATGGGCGAACGAGTATTCGTATCTAGGCAGTGCAGTTTGGCGGACTATGTTTGAGTGAAAATGTTTAGGTGACTATGTTTAGGTGACTATGTTTGGA
>JBLHLU010000181.1:0-8059 GCA_047623385.1 Paraglaciecola psychrophila | reverse complement strand
AGTAGTTCGTCGACCAAACCGTCGCTGCACAGCATCAATTGCTGACCGGCCCCCAAACGCCCCTCTATCTGGTCAATAATTAACTCATCTGCACCACCGACGGCCTGAGTGATAATGTTTCTATCCGGGTGCTGTAACGCCTGCTCGGGAGTGATCGCGCCGGCAATGACTAGCGATTCAACATAGGAGTGATCACGACTTATCTGTCGCAATTCATTGAGCTGCGGCGACCACAGGTACGCTCGACTATCACCTACCCAGGCGATAGTATAACTATCGCCTGCAAAACTTGTCGCCACCACCGTAGAGCCCATGCCCGCTTTGCCCGGATCACTCGAAGCCTCTTCTAGCACTCGACTTTGCGCGGACTCAATACACTGCACTAGCGAGTCACCTTTTTTAACCCCTTCGTAGACACAGTCTCTAACTAGCGCACTAGCCACCTCACCGCAGGCGTAGCCACCCATACCATCGGCCACTAGGGCGAAACCCAATGTCGCATCGGCAGCAAAACAGTCTTCGTTATGATTCCTGCGACCGCTGTGAGTCGCCCCTATCATCATCAACATAATTTATTATTCAGCATTCATTGATAGTCCGTATAGTTTATTGTGGTACCCATATAATTTTTGGTGATACCCGGATAGTATCGGAATAGTACTAATTTAGCACTGATTTAGCTTAGGGATAACAGCAACGTGGCATCGGCCTAGAGCGATGTGGCTGCGGTTTAGCTCAAATATAATACCTCCATCGCCTCGCCAGCGTAATCGAAAAACACTTTCGCTCGGCGACATCGAGGTCGAACAACTCACACAACCTTGGACATAAACACTATATACCGTTAGCCAAAGCGGCGCATCCGCAGCATTGAGACGCTTGAACTGAGTCACCGATGGTCGCGCCAATAGTGCGGCAATACCGCTAGCACCGAACCAACAGCCGTTAGTATTGCCGCGCTTATCGCGCTGCGAATTAGTAAAAACATCCAGCACAAACAGTGCTAGACTATCGCCGGCCACATGCGTTGGCCCACCTGCCAACAAACAGGCCGGTGTCCTATTTATAGCAACTATTGACTAAGAAGACGACCATGACCATATTATTACGACTTATATTCAGCACGCTGTTAGCACTTGCCACCTTATTACTCATTCAACTACTGAGCGAAGGCCAACTTTCTGTCGCCGCAGTCGACCCCATCGCACTCATTATTACCTTTATTGCCTGCGCTCTCGCCGCCCTTGTCAGCCCACTACTAGGAGTGAAAAAAGGCTCACGGAATAATACAAACACCGGCTCAAAAACTACGACTAAAAGTTCCTCGAAAGCAGCTCCCAGAGGTGACCGCGAGCACGGCACCGTCAAATGGTTTAATGTCAGCAAGGGTTATGGCTTTGTTACCCGCGCCAACGGCGATGATATCTTTGTTCATTTTCGCTCCATTCGCGGTGAGGGACGACGCCTGCTGCGAGAAGGTCAGAGTATTGAATTTAGTGTTATTCAAGGAGACAAAGGCCCCCAGGCTGAAGACGTGCAGCCGCTGTAACTACGTTTCCTTTGAATTGTATTTCGCCCGATTAATACGGGCTTTTTTTTGCCACTGCAGCAGACAGCCCCCGCCCTCTACGCCACAATTTTTTGCTGTGCCGTCACTTAGTTATTTGACCACAACCGACACGCGGCTGTTGAACAGCTGCAAGACCTTCAGCAGCGCGTAGGCATCACGACTGCCTGCCAGCTCCCTAATAGAGTGCATAGCAAATGTTGGCACTCCCACATCCAAGGCCTTAATCCCTAGCTCACCGGCAGTAATAGGACCAATAGTACTGCCACAGGCCATATCAGAACGCGTTACAAAACATTGTACGGGCTCATCAACCTGCTCGCACAGCTGCCGAAATATCGCCGATGTTTCGCTGTCGGTGGCGTACCGTTGATTGGCATTAGTTTTGATAACCGGGCCGCCGTTGAGAAGTGGGCCATGGTTGCCATCGTGCATATCGACGTAGTTTGGATGAATACCGTGGGCATTATCTGCGGAGATCAGCATCGAACAGGCCATCGCCCTGATATAGTCGGTTTCACTAGCCACCATCCGCCGCAAGATCGAAGACAGCATTGGGCCCTGGGCCCCGGCGGCGGACATACTGCCGACTTCTTCATGGTCGTTGCAAATAAGTACCGTAGTATGCGCACGGCTGTTTGCCTGCGCCACTTCGGTCAACATACCCTGCAGCGCGATGTAGCACGACAGCAGATTATCAAGCCGCGCACCAGCGATAAAATCACCGGCAAAGCCAATAACAGCGGCACCCTGGGTATCGTAAAAGCTCAATTCGTAATCGACAATAGCGGTCGCCGCGCTGTCGGGGTGCTGGACCAATAGCTGCTTGAGTAATAGTGCACGAAAGTCAGTAGTGCTGGTGTCTACTTGCATGAGTACCGGCGGTAAATGTTGTTGCGCATTGATACTTCGAGCCTTGTTTGCCTCTCGGTCTAGATGTATCGCCAAACTGGGAATGGTCGCCAGCGGTCGCTGGTAATCGATTAGTCCACTCTTTATCTCGCCCTGGGGTCCGCGGTAGACGACCCTTCCCGCCAGCGACAGGTCTCGATCAAACCAAGGGTTTAACAACGCGCCACCGTAGACTTCAACCCCGAGTTGGAAATAGCCTTTACTGTGTAATTCCGGCGTTGGTTTAACTTTTAGGCAGGGACTATCGGTATGCGCGCCGACAATACGGAAGCCGCCATCAACCCCCGCTTTATCACCCAGAGAAAACGCCGCGATAGAAGATCCGTTGCGCAGTACAAAGTAGCGACCACCGGGTTGTAATGCCCAGTTGTCAGCCTCCAGCAAACGGGTAAAACCGGCACTGCTAAGCTGCCGGGCCATTTCTTGCGCGGCGTGAAAAGGTGTTGGCGACGCGTCTAGGAACGCCAATAGTCCCCGATTGAATTCACTGATTGATTGCATTAGACCGACTGCTCCATGGGGTGACCGTTCCGGCCACTGCTTGTTGCCCTGTTCCGGGTTGTTTGCAGATTATAAGTTAAAGCCGAGTTAAAGAGCACAGCCCGGTGTAGATTTATCGCTTCGCTAGCGCGGCCGATGGCGTTGTTCAGCGCGCAGTACGAATAGGGTCGACCCCTGTGGCTCAGCGTCATAACTGCTGGCACTGTAACAGACCGCATTGCTATGCTCCTCCAGCGGGGCTAGGTAAACGCGGCGGAGGCCACTTGCAGCAATCTTTTGACCTGACATAAGCTGGTAACGCTTATTCATATTAACTATATGTAACGCGCTGACAGCCCCATTGGCTATGGCTATCAATCGCAGTTGGCCATAGACTTGCAACACATTAATAAAAATCGGCAGCGCCGGAATAGAGAACACTATGCGAAAAATTACCCTGTTAGTGCTAACAGCATTAACATTGAGCGCCTGTATGACCACACCCGAGGACTCGAGCGCGTCGAAAACCATCAGTTTAGCAGCAGCTAGCGACTATCTTGCCCCCCGCGGTCCCGATGGTATTCACCCTGACTTAAACGGTATTTGGCAAGCACTAGGCGAGGCCCACTACGACCTGGAACGTCATATGGCCAGCGCCGCAACTCAGCTTCGTCAGGCACCTTTGGGACCTGTGCCTGCTAAAGGCGTGGTAGCTTTTGGTGTTTTTGCGGCGGTGCCACCGGGCATGGGTGTGGTTGAAGGCGGTGTTATTCCCTATACCCCGGAAGCGCTGGCTAGACGCGACGACAACCGTAACAACGCATTGGATCGCGACCTGGCACTGAAGTGCTATATGCCCGGCGTGCCCCGTGCCACCTATATGCCCTACCCTTTTCAAATTCTGCAAGGTGACAAGGACTTCTTTATCTCCTACCAATTTGCCAGCTCAGTGCGCAGTATCTATAGCGAAGACCCGGGCCCGGCACCTATCGATAGCTGGATGGGACAATCTGTAGCAAGCTGGGAGGGCGAAACCTTGGTGCTCGATGTCACTGGCCTGCACCCCGACACCTGGCTGGACCGCGCGGGTAATCACCACAGCGAGCAGCTTCACGTCGTTGAGCGCTACACGCCGATGAGTCCGAACCACCTGTTGTACGAAGCGACCATTGAGGACCCCGCAGTGTATACCCGCCCCTGGAAAATTAGTTTACCCCTGTATCGGCGCATGGAGCAGAATTTCCAAATACTGGATTTTAAATGTGTAGAATTTGTCGAAGAGTTGTTGTACGGGCAGTGGCGCAAGAACCCACTTGATTAACTACCGGTCGCCACAGGAATCAACACCATGAAAAAACAAATACTCTCAGTGTTAGTAACCGCGACCTTAGCGCAGTACGCCGCTGCTGATATCCCGCGTACGCTAAGCGGCAAACCCGATTTTAACGGTCATTACGACACCGCGACATTAACGCCTCATCAACGACCCAAAGCCTTTGGCAACAATCTGTATATGAGCCGAGAGCAAGCCGATAAAGTTGTCGCCGCAGAAAAAGCGATGCAGAGCGCTGGCGAGCAGGAGTTAGACCCCGATCGTGACGCTCCCCCGGAAGGCGGTGACGGCAACTATGCCCTCGGCGCCGGTGGCGTCGGCGGCTACAACACCTTTTGGATCGCCCGGGGTGATAGTAATATCGAAATAGACGGTAAATTCAGAACCTCAATTTTGTACCAACCAGAAAATGGCCGCTACCCGAAACTACTGCCGGCAGCCAGTTTGAGACTGATGAAAAAGTATGCCTCGTTTTCCAAGGGCAACCCAGGCTACGCTTGGTGGCTTGAGGAGGACGGACCAGGCCCCTACGATGGCCCTGAGTCCCGCACCACTTCCGATCGCTGCCTACAGGGATTTGGATCCACCGGTGGTCCACCTATGATGCCCACCTTGTACAACAACTTTAAACGTATAGTTCAGTCAGAAGATCACGTGATGATCTTAGTCGAAATGGTTCACGATGCCCGTATTATCCGTCTTAATAGCCAACATGTATCGGCAGATATCCGCCTGTGGATGGGGGATTCCATTGGTCACTGGGAGGGTGATACACTGGTTGTTGACACCACCAACTTCACCGACAATCCTGGTAGCGGCCGCGCAACCCGCGATTTACACGTGGTAGAACGCTTTACTCTACAAGACGAAAATACCCTGCACTACCAGTTTACTGCGGAGGACCCGAACACCTGGGTAGAGCCTTGGAGTGGAGAATACACCTGGCCCCAGTCGTCGGACCCAGTCTATGAATACGCTTGCCATGAAGGCAATTATGCAATGGGCAACATTCTGCGCGGCGCCAGATTACTGGAGTCAGAATATGTGCCAAAAAAACAATAAATTGATGGTGAGCATCTTCACCAATGCCAGAAAAATAGGAATAACACTATGAGCATTACTCGCACTCTGATCATTACCGCGCTGTTAGCAGTTTGTTATTACTCTAGCCAGGTATGGGCCCACCACGCCTTCTCAGCTGAGTTTGACCCCAACCGTCCGCTGGTATTGAAAGGACCTGTCACCCGGGTGGAGTGGGTCAATCCCCATGCCTGGATTCATCTTGAACATACCAACGAAAAAGGTGAGAAGGAACAGTGGATGGTAGAAGGTGGCACACCGAATACCTTGCTGCGAAGAGGCGTCAATAAAAACACGATAAAACCCGGCACCTATATTATTGTCGACGGCTACCAAAGCAAAGACCGCTCACAGCGCGCTAACGGCCGCAACATCACTCTAGCCAACGGTAAGAAGCTGTTTATGGGCTCCTCCGGTACCGGTGCACCGGTAGATGGTGCCGGTCCTCGCTAAAGCAATCTAATCACCAAAGTTAAGCGGCACCGTCGACTACAGTCAACGGTCGATCAATGGTTCGCAGCGCAGAAAAAACGCCTAGGGGAATATTCCCCGGGCGTTTTTTTTCGCTATTTTATTATCTGACCCACTAGCCACAACGCTGCTCGCCGGCAACAGTATTTCAGCTGTGCACCAGCGCTTAGCCGGTGCAAGATCTTCAGCACGGTCAATAGGGGTGGTCTATAGGGGTAGCCCTGCTCGAGAATCAACAAGGGCGTGCAAGGTCGGGAGTAGCTAACACTAAGCACCTAGAATAGGGTCTTGCTGGCGAAAGCTATCTGACTAAGGCGCAACCGTAACCACCAGCGGCCTGAGTTATCAACACCAAAGAATGATCGACTGCTCGATAGCAGCTAAAGAATGACGATCTTAAAGCACTGGTGATGATATAAAACTAGTACCCGTTGCCAGAGGTTCTAGCGTCGCAGTTAAGCGTAAGTGTTGATACCGGCCAATTCAACACCCAACTGCTGCTGGGCACTGGGGCTATTTTCTATGAAGGTCTGCAGGGCTCTGCGGGCGTTAAGAGATATATCGTCATTCTTGGCCACATCCGCTTGGCGTGAAAATACACTATCAGCCTGGCTACCCGCCTCTACCGGACGGGAGCTGAGTCTAAAGTCACTGGCGGGCTGCTCGCCAGATGGGCCGCTGCTGACAGTTTCAAACTCTTCGACGGTAATACTACTTTCGCGCTCGCGCTGTCCGCGCTCAGACTGATCTCGCCGCTGAATCGGAGAGGCTGTAATAGCAGTGTTCAATGATGCAGATACTTGCAAAACAACTACCTATTAGCGTTGCGCTGTCGGCGGATAGAGTGGCTAAACTGCCGTATTAATTCTGAAGTTACACCGAGAAGACGCAGTATAAGCATCAACCATCACAAAGTGAAGCCCGAGCTGTAGGATTTTCATACAGCCCGAGCAACAACCATCACCGATTAATCCGGCGCGTCTAACAAGTCCTGTCTGAGTGTCTTGGAAGCCAGATAAAAATGACAGGAGGACCAAAACATAATCACCGGAATAACAATTAACATCGCCTGGCGAAGAGAGTCTTGACCGTAATCTGCCGCCAGATAATCACTCAAAAAACCGACCGTCGAGGGCCCGAGGCCCAACCCGATGATGTTGATAATCAAAAACAATAGCGCTGAGGAGGTAGCGCGCATTTTTATTCCTACCAGCGAGTGAGTAGTAGCGATAGCATTGCCGAGATAAACATTAAAAAAGACTCCCGGCACTACCGATAGCATAAGCGAGGTATAGGGGCCGTCAGCCATGTACACTGCGACTAAAAAGGGCACACAAATAAACCCAGTTATAGCGGGTAGCCACACATACCAGCGCTTGTCTCGGGGCGCCAACTTATCAGCCAACAGACCGCCACTGAGTACCCCAATAGCGCCTGCCAAACCCAAGGTCAGAGCCAACCATGTACCCAATTCACCGGTACTCATACCGTGCGTTCTAATCATGAATGAAGCGGTCCAACTACTGGCGCTATAGCTGGCGAAAGCATTGAGACCGGCGGCGAAGGCCATATGTCTAAAAGACAGGCGGCTCCACAACAACGACAAAACGTCTTTAAATGTGGGGTCGACAGATGTTGCCTGCTTTTGCTCAGACATTCCGCGGATCGGCTCGGCTAGCGTCATACGAACCACTATCGCCAGAAATATACCGGGTAGGCCAACCACCACAAAGGCCACACGCCAGCCAAAATACTCGTTGAGCCAACCGCCTAATAATAGGCCAAACATAATGCCAATGTTAACCCCGGTAGAGTAGACCGACATTGCACTAGCGCGCTTCTCGGCGGGGAAAATATCGGAAATAATGGAGTGCGAGGGCGGACTGCCTCCGGCCTCGCCAATGCCGACACCAATTCGAGCCATCAGCAGCTGACTGTAATTAGCCGCGCTACCACTAATTGCGGTCATTAGACTCCAAAGTCCCACTGAGAAGGCGACGATATTACGGCGGTTGGAGCGATCTGCCAGCCGGGCAATCGGTATACCGGCGGTGACATAAAACATAGCAAAGGCAAATCCTGTCAACAATCCGAGTTGACTGTCCGACAAGTCGAGGTCGGCCTTGATAGAGTCCTGAAGAATCGACAACAACTGGCGGTCAATAAAATTGAAGCTATAGACAATTGTTAGAAGCAACAAAGCGTAGTTTCGTGCC
>JBLHLU010000180.1:0-8102 GCA_047623385.1 Paraglaciecola psychrophila | reverse complement strand
ATAGGCTTTTATGCTTAAAAATAATGCTGTAATATTTAATTTAATTACTTTTTGCTGTCTGAGCTGAGTGTTTTATCAGGGTTAGTTGTGGCACGAAGTCATAAATTACGTATTGGCAGTCGGGTCTGTATTAACTGACCCCGCTGTCGACAGTAAAGACCGAGCAGATGACAAGTGCCGATGCTGAAGGCCTCGAGCCCCAGCGTGCTGCGGCGCTTTGCCCAGAGACTCAGGTTCAATGATGGTAGTGGGTGTATTTTTCGCGGCTGCCAAAGGGTGTTGTGTTAAAGGCGCTAGGATGGTGCTTGTAGTAGGGCTAGCGGCTACCGACGGGCAGTGGCCGAGCATTCTCAACCGATGTTATTGCGATGTAATGATAATCACCGAATTCACAGTATACGTTTAAAATTCCAGGAGCTAATGATGAGTGTTTCTCCCCCTATCCGGATTGGTATGATGGGTTTTGGCCAAACTGGCCGTCAAATTTATCAACTGGCCGCCCGCAGTAGCGACATTGAAATTGTGGCCATTGCCGATATAGGCCGGCCCGATATTTTGCACTACTTGCTGCGCTCCGAGGCCGATAACCCCGACGACTATCAGCTGCAGGATAACTACCTCGTTAATCCTCAATTTAAAACCCGCATCATGCAAATCGATCGCCCCGGCGAAATGCCTTGGGACGTCTTTGCGGTGGATATGGTGATCGACTCTACCGGTAAATTCCGCGGCAAGGCAGATATGCAAGATCATCTGAGCAACGGCGCCGGACGGGTATTGCTGCGCACCCTGCCGACCGATTACATCGACCGAATCGTTATTCCCGGGATTAACGAAGACAGCGTTCAGCTCTCAGACACCATGATATCCGCAGGCTCGGCGACCACTACCGCGCTGGTATTGTTGTTAAAAATACTCGGTGAGCAATTTCCCATCGAATACGCCAGCATGACCACAGTGCACTCCTATACCAGTGATCAAGCACTACAGGACTACGCCGGTAGCGACTTTCGGCGCAGCCGATCAGCGGCGAAAAATATCATCCCCAACAGCCATGAAGCGGCACTTTGGATGGACCGTATTTTGCCGGAATATGCCGGCAAGGTGATTACCGCAGCACTGAATGTTCCGGTTCAAGAGGGCTCGATGCTGGATGTGAGTTTGGTGATTGGCGATGCCTCGGTGACCCCTGAGGCGATTAATCAGGTGATGATCACCGCCAAAGAACACTACCCCGGTATTGTTGATGTAGTTACTGACCCGGTGGTGTCTTCAGATATTATCGGTAGCTCGCTGTCGTTACTCTTTGATGTACAGGCAACCATAAAAGCCGGTTCTACCATCATCAAAACGATCAGCTGGTATGAGAATTTGGGGCATGCGGCACGGCTATTAGATGTGGCTAGATTGTACGCCTCACTAGAGCGTACCGGTGAAGACAGTGCTTTACCCAAAACCTCTAAGCGCAGCGTCAAAGGAGCACAACAATGAGAGTCGCCATCAATGGTTTTGGCCGTATTGGCCGCTCAGTATTTCGTATTTTGGAGGAGCGTGACGACATCGAGGTGGTTGCCATTAATGATCTTTTTGATCATCAAGCGCTGCGCTATTTACTTGAATACGATACGGTAATGGGGCCCTTTGGCAAAACATTGTCGCTGCAAGATGACTTTTTGATAACCCCCAAGGGCAAGGTCAAACTGCTAGAAGAACGCGACCCGTCGCAGCTGCCCTGGGCTAAAATGGGTATTGATGTTGTAGTCGAGTCCACCGGCGTTTTCGTCACTAAGGCCCAGCTGAACAAACATATTAGCGCCGGTGCTCAGCGGGTAATCCTCACCGTGCCAGCCAAGGATGAGATTGACTATACCGTTGTGCTTGGGGTCAATGAAGACAGTTTGTTGGAGCAACACAAGATAATCTCAAACGCTAGTTGTACCACCAACTGCTTGGCGCCAATGGCGAAAGTGTTGAATGACGCTTTTGGTATCGAGGAGGGGGTAATCAATACCATTCACGCCTATACCAATGATCAGCGTTTGGCAGATGTACCGCACTCCGATTGGCGCCGAAGCCGTGCTGCTGCAGAAAATATTATTCCCACCTCTACCGGAGCGGCCAAGGCGGTAGGAAAGGTATTGCCGGTGTTGCAGGGCAAGCTTCACGGTATCGCCTCGCGGGTGCCGGTACCCGATGGTTCGGTAGTTGACTTGTTTGTAAAACTAAGCAGAAACGTCTGTGTTGATGATATTCATCAAGCGGTATTGGCAGCCTCTCAGACTGAGCGCCTGCAAGGTATTTTGCAATACACTGATAGGCCTGTCGTTTCCTCTGACGTTATTGGCAACGCGCATTCATCAGTTTATGACGCTGGGTTTACCGCTGTTACTGGTGGTCAATATGTGCGGGTACTCAATTGGTACGACAACGAATGGGGTTACTCCAGCAGAGTGTGTGATTTGATCGCAACATTAGGTAATTGGCAGCGCTAGCAGGCTTCAATCGTTGACATCAACCACCCCAGTAGATCGGCGGTGAAGTTCAGGGGTACACATACCGGCGGAGGAAAAGTGTGGTGCTATCGCTATAGCTGTTATTGGCGGTTGTGTTGACGTTCAACAGCCAGTGCTGCGACTGGGCCCTCAGCCCGATTGCGCAAGCTTGTGAATCGACGTATTAGTTACAGTTACCGCCGCTAGTTGCTGTAGTTACGGTAGCTAATGTAGTTAATGTAGTTAATACCACTACCACTGCAGCAGGGTAGCCCTGATGTGTTAGATCCCCGCTTGGTAGGTGACGACTGTACCCTTTTTTCCAGTATGACTGGCTTTAAGAAATACCAGCAAAGTCTTGCGGCTGAAGCGTTGGCTATTTCTGTGGGCTCGCGGCACAAGTGCTGTTGCCTAATAGTGTCGACTTGTGCGACTGTAGCTATCGGGTTGTTGGGCTACTGGCATTGCAGCTGAACCGGCTTGCCAGGCTAGTGCCAAGTGATAACAAGCGCGAAGTAATCGTTTGTTGGTTGAATGAATGCGCACAGTAGTTATTGTATTAAATTGTTTTGTAAAACAAGGCTCTTAACTTCGTATATCAATGAGATGATCTCCAGAGGATAACCATGCAGGATATCGACCCAACTGAAACAGCTGAGTGGCTGCAGGCCCTCGATGATGTGTTGAAAAACGATGATTCCAGCCAGCGCCGAGCCGGCTTTTTACTTAAAGTACTGGCTGAGCGCGCAGCGCAGTCCGGCGCTAAAATCCCCACAGCAATTACCACACCGTTTCGCAATACCATTAAACCCCGTGACGAAGATGCTATGCCGGGTGACTTGTTTATTGAGCGCAAGATTCGCTCGCTGACCCGCTGGAACGCGCTGGCCATGGTGATGCGTGCTAATGATAATGACGAGGGGCTGGGCGGACACATCTCTTCGTTTTCTTCCTCGGCGACGCTCTATGACGTCGGTTTCAACTACTTTTTCCACGGCAACGACCACTCCCCCGGCGACTTGATTTATTACCAGGGACATATTGCACCGGGGCTCTATGCCCGCTCTTACTTGGAGGGCCGACTCAGCGAAGAACAGTTAGACAACTTCCGTCGAGAAGTGGGTGGCAATGGTTTGTCTTCTTATCCACACCCTTGGTTGATGCCGGACTATTGGCAATTTCCGACGGTATCGATGGGTTTAGGGCCGATTCAAGCGATATACCAAGCGCATCTGATGGACTACCAGCACAGTAGAGAGCAGGTGGATAACAGTAAACGCAAGGTATGGGCCTTTTTGGGCGACGGCGAGTGTGACGAGCCGGAGTCTCTCGGTGCTATATCCCTTGCCGGGCGAGAAAAGCTCGATAATCTCATCTTTGTAGTCAATTGTAATCTGCAGCGACTCGACGGCCCGGTGCGTGGCAATGGCAAAATCATTCAAGAGTTAGAAGGGGTGTTTCGCGGCGCTGGTTGGAATGTTATAAAAGTTATCTGGGGTCGGTTGTGGGACGTGCTATTGGAGCGCGACAGTACTGGGTTGCTCAAAAAACGCATGGACGAGGTCTGCGATGGTGAGCTGCAAAACTATAAGGCCAATGGTGGCGCCTATACCCGGGAACATTTTTTTGGTAAATACCCCGAGTTGTTAGCCTTGGTGGCAGATCTCTCCGATGATGAAATCATGCGTTTGAATCGCGGCGGCCACGACCCCTATAAAGTCTATGCCGCTTATTCCCAGGCAGTTAAGCATACCGGGCAGCCAACAGTTATCTTGGCAATGACGGTAAAAGGTTATGGCACCGGAGCCGCTGGTGAAGCACAAAATGAAACGCATTCACTGAAAAAGTTAGATCTGGACAGCTTAAAGAAATTTCGAGATCGCTTTGCGATACCGATTAGCGACGCCGATTTGCAGCAAGTGCCCTATTACAAACCGCCGCCGGATAGTCCAGAAATGCAATATATGATGAAGCGGCGAGAGCAGTTGGGTGGTCTTATACCCTCGCGAACAGCAGATTTTGACGCCCTTGAGATACCGGCCTTAGAGAGCTTAAAAAGTCAGTTAAAGGGCTCTGGTAAACGAGAAATTTCCACCACTATGTCCTTTGTGAGGATTTTGTCGACACTGAGTAAAGACAAGACGATTGGCGAGCGAGTGGTGCCGATTGTTCCTGATGAGGCCAGAACCTTTGGCATGGAGGGGATGTTTAGACAATTGGGTATTTATTCGTCGCAGGGTCAAAAGTATACGCCCCATGATTCTGACAATATTATGTTTTATCGCGAGGATAAAAAAGGCCAGATTTTGGAGGAGGGTATCAACGAAGCCGGCGCCTTCTCTGCGTGGCTGGCCGCAGCTACCTCCTATAGCAACCACGGCTATACAATGATTCCGTTTTATACCTTCTATTCTATGTTTGGTTTTCAGCGCATTATGGATTTGGCTTGGGCGGCGGGCGATACTCAGGCTCGCGGTTTTCTGATGGGGGCGACGGCGGGTAGAACCACGCTCAATGGTGAGGGTCTGCAGCATCAGGACGGCCACAGTTTGTTAATGGCGAACATGATTCCCAATTGTGTTGCCTACGACCCAACCTATGCCTACGAATTATGCGTGATCATTCAAGACGGCTTGAGGCGTATGTATTCGAAGAAGGAAAATTGCTTCTACTACATCACTATTGAAAATGAAAATTTTCAGCACCCCGAAATGCCCAAAGGGGTTGAAGAGGGCATTATTAACGGCATGTACTTGCTGGAGTCGGCCAGTGGGCAGAATACCCATACCGTGCAGCTGTTTGGCAGCGGGGCAATTTTGCGGGAGGTCAGAGCGGCGGCAGCGATGTTGTTGGCCGACTACCAGATTGACGCCGATGTCTGGAGTATGACCAGTATCAATGAGTTGCGCCGTGACGGCTTGGCCTGCGAGCGTTGGAATCTGTTAAATCCAGAAGCACAGCCAAAGAAGCCCTATGTAGCAACCCAGCTTGAAGGACATGAGGGCCCGGTGGTATGTGCTACTGACTATATAAAGGCCTATGGCGAGCAGATTGTACCCTTTATCGACCGCCCCTATCGGGTACTGGGAACCGACGGTTATGGCCGCTCTGATACCCGTAGCCGACTGCGATACTTCTTTGAGGTCGATCGCTATTTTGTGGTCATTGCAGCACTAACATCGCTGTCGGAAGAGGGCAAGATTGAACGCAGTGTGCTGAGTGCGGCATTAAAGAAATACGGCATCGATAACAACAAACCAGATCCTACTAAATGCTAGATTGCAGCAAAGTAAAAAGACAATCTGCGGGTGTTTCAACAGTAGGGTGGCGAGGGTGAACTTGTGGCTATAGAAAAAATTAGTGTTCCCGATATGGGCGGCGCCGAGAATGTCGAAGTGATCGAACTGTGCGTGGCTATTGGCGACGTAGTGGCGGTAGATGACTCTCTTATTGTACTGGAATCCGATAAGGCATCGATGGAAATACCTTCGCCGGTAGCCGGCACGGTAACCGCCATTAGCGCAGTGCTTGGCGATACCATGGCCGAAGGTGATGTTATTCTCAGTATTGAGTGTGAAGTCGCCAGTGATGCCGTCGGACTCTCAACGGGGGTTGCTTTAGATGCGGTTGAAGATAGTGCCAAGGACAGTGCCGAGCACAGTGCCGCTGCAGTTATTGAGCAGCGGACATCGCTAGTAGAGCCAGCCGCAGTCGTACCAGTATCTGCACCGGGAGAGCCCAATAGTGATTCGCCGGAGACGCTGGCCGATGAAACCATTGACGTTCCCGAATTGGGTGACGCTGAAAATATTGAAGTAATAGAAGTTTGCATTGCGGTCGGCGATGTTGTCGCTGAAGGCGACTCGCTGATTGTACTGGAAACGGATAAAGCGTCGATGGAAGTCCCCTCGCCTAGGGACGGCGTTATTGTCTCTATCGCGGTTAAAGAGGGCGATAGTGTGCAGCAGGGCATGCCGATAGTGGTTTTGCGCAGTGCGGTTGAACAGAGCGCCAGCGTCGACACTAGCCCAGTGCCAGCAGCGGTGTCCGCAGCAGTAGTGGATAACAGTAACGATAGTCCGCCGCAGCAACAGCAACAAATACTACCGCCGGCGAAGGCGTCTCCGGCTATTGCCAGCACTGATATTACCAGTGCTAACACTGCCAGTGCCAACATTTCCAGTGCCAACATTACCGGTACTCATACTGCCAGTACCCACATTGCGGGTACTGAAGGTGCCGCCAAATCATCAACCACGTCGGTCTATGCCGGGCCATCGGTGCGGCGTCTGTCGAGAGAGATGGGGGTGTCACTGGAGGCTGTGGTGGGCAGCGGACCACGCGGGCGAATTACCAAAAATGATGTAAAGGACTATGTAAAAAGTGCGCTGCACAGTAAAACTGAGCCTGCAGGCGGCATTACATTGCCCTCGATGCCGACCGCAGATTTCACAAAATTTGGCGAAATATCGATAGCGCCGCTATCCAAAATAGGCAAGTTGACTGCGGCCAATATGCAGCGCAACTGGCTAAATATACCCCATGTGACCCAGTTCGACGAGGCCGACATTAGCGAATTGGAAGACTTTCGCCGTTCTTTGAAAGATGAAGCTTCGCGGCGGCAGTTAAAAATTACGCCACTACCGTTTTTGTTAAAAGCCTGCGCGGCAGCTTTAAAGGAGCATCCTAAATTTAATGCATCGCTACATGCCGACGGCGAGAGTGTGGTATTAAAACACTATATACATATTGGCGTGGCGGTTAATACCCCGGCGGGACTGGTGGTACCGGTGGTTAACGATGTCGACAAAAAATCGATATGGGAGCTGGCGAAAGAAGTTGATGAGTTGGCCGATAAAGCGAAAAATAGAAAGCTTACGCCACAGCAAATGCAAGGTGCTTGTTTTACCGTGTCCAGTTTGGGCAGTATTGGCGGTACCGGTTTTACGCCTATTATTAATGGCCCTGAAGTTGCCATTATGGGTGTATCGAAGCTGCAGACTAAGCCTGTTTGGAACGGCTCGGAATTTGTCCCGCGAAAAATGCTGCCGCTGTCTATTTCTTACGATCATAGAGTGATTAATGGCGTTGATGCGGGCCAGTTTTTTACCTTTCTGGTTCAGGTTTTAGCGGATATTCGGCGCTTGGTGTTGTAGTTTTTTTCGTTTCAATACCTGCCTATTGGCTACACCCGATAACCTGTTTATTCGCGGTGCCTTGCTATCGACGGCGCCCAGATCGTTTGAGGCTTCGTCGCCAACTGCTGGATCACATTTCGCCCGCGGCCACAGCTGCCGAACGTTTTGCCTGCAAGCGCAAGCTAGTCTGATTAAAAAAAGGCCCACCGACAGCAGCGGGTGGGCCTTTTGTTTTTATAGGGTTCGCCCTAGAGGATTCGAACCTCTGGCATGCCCCTTAGGAGAGATCTTCTCTATCTAACAAATCTATCAACTAAATCCATCTGATAAATCTATATAATACAATGAGTTAGCTGATACAAAAATACTTGTAGCTCATTTGTAACCCGGTTGACTGTTCTTGCTAAGTGTTGATGAAGGCGTCATTGAGATAGGTCGAAGATCCTACCTCTGTTTAGAAGAGCGGGTGCTC
>JBLHLU010000179.1:0-8179 GCA_047623385.1 Paraglaciecola psychrophila | reverse complement strand
GATCTCGCCTTGAAAAGCACCTTAAAGACCCTCGACCAAGTACCCTATTCGCCTCGGCGCAGCCCCTCAACACACCCCAGTAGACCGGGCTGTGCGGCTTGTACAATGGCTAGCGGGGTCGTTTCCATCATTGGCCCGAAACGCCCCTTGTCATCGAAGCGCTGGCGCAATAAGCGTTGGTCGAGTAAGTCCATCAACTTTGGCACCACCCCTCCAGACAGATAAACCCCTCCGGTAGCGCCTAAAACCAAGGCGCTATCGCCTGCTACTGAGCCCAAAATAGCGGTAAAATCACGGATCGCTGCTAAACAATAGCGATCACCTGCCCGGGCGCCTGCACTAACCTCCGCCGCCGGCAACTCCCGCTCCAAACCGTCTATTTTGGCATTCGCCCAATACAGGTTGGCCAGGCCCATGCCCGATAGTAGGCGCTCGACCGATACTCGGTGGTAGCGCTGCCACAGCACCTCTAACAGCTTTATCTCGTGCTGGTCCGCTGGCGCGAAGGCGACGTGACCGCCCTCAGAGGGCACTACATCGCCGCTTTGCAGCATCGCCGATACACCGAGACCGGTACCGGGACCGACCGCGGCTTTTACCGCCGCAGAACCAGTCGGTCGCGGCGCCCCGAGCCACAGCAACTCGGCCGGGTTGAGTAGGTCAATGGCCAGTATTTGGGCATCAAAATCGTTGATTATTTGCAGCGGAATAGCCAGCTGACGCTGCAGTTCAGCGCGACTAAAACACCAGTGGTTGTTAGGTAAATCGACTAAATCCTCTGCCACAGTACCAGCAACCGCCAGGCACATAGTCGCTACTTTGGGCAAACCGGCGCGAGCTATATAGGCAAGCACCGCATCGACAAGAAAGGGGAAGTCAGCACAGGGAAACACTTCGATACCCTGCAACACGGTACTGCCTTCTTCGACATAGGCAAAACGGGCATGAGTGCCACCGATATCGGCGACAATTTGAACGGTAGGGGTCATTGCAATCACTATGTTAGATTCCGGGGGCTGCTATTATCTACCATAATCTCGCTTAATTACTAGCGCTTCACTATAATCGTCGTTTAACGCACTTTTCTGTAACTGCGTTACTTGTTATTGATGCCGGGACATTGACAGCCATGTTAAATATTTTGAAAGCTCGTGCGGCGAGCCTAAGCAAGGCGGAGTACCGTATTGCTGAGACCATTCTCGCTGATCCTGAGGCGGTTACCACCATTGCTACCGCTGAGCTGGCCAGACGTTCTAAGGTTAGCGACCCAATGATATCGCGTTTCTGCCGCAGCCTTGGCTGCGCTAGTTTCCCGGCATTTAAAGTCGAGCTGGCAAAGAGCCTAGCGGCAAAAACATCCTTTATTAGCGAGGCTGTCTCACCCGAGGACGACGTTGGCCGTTATATTGAAAAGCGTATCAATGCCAATCAGGCGGCGCTGGAATACTTGCGTGGGGTTATCGATAGCGCCACCATAGCGCGAGCTGTCGAGACACTGGCCGGTTCGCAGCGCATCGAATTGTTCGGCATGGGTGGCTCCGCTGCGATAGCCCGGGACGCTCAACACAAGCTATTTCGGCTCGGTATTCCAACCTTGGTTTACGAAGATATGTTAATGCAGCGCATGGCGGCTGCGGCTGCGGGCCCCGGAACCACGGTGTTACTGTTCTCTTTTACCGGTCGTACCCGGGCGATGATCGAAATCGCAGAAATTGTCAACCACAGCGGCGCTACCTTGATAGCCATTACCAGCCCCGATTCACCACTGGCTCAATTGGCTGATATTTGTATCAATTCCGGCAACGAGCTAGAGGACACTACCATTTATGTGCCGATGACAATACGCATTGTGATACTCACTATTATCGACATACTCGCCACCGGTGTAGCCCTAGCTCAGGGCCCTAAAGTTGAGCAAACACTACTTAAAATAAAACATAGCCTGGAGGCAACCCGGGTCGATTAGACCCGATTTAAGCGCCTGACCAGCAGCTAATAAGCAACTATCAACAACTACAAGCAACTATCTACAACCGCAAGCCAGGGCAAATAACTAACAAAGTGGTTAACTTAGGCTTCAGACAATTCAACCCAACGCTCCACACACAGCTCCAACTCCGTGCTGAGTTTGGCCAGTTGTTGCATATGGCCGGTGGTGACTTCGTGAGTCTGCTGATAAAAGTCCGCCGCCGCCGCCTGTTCTTGCAACTGCTGCTGCTGGCCTTCAAGCACTTCAATTTGATTGGGCAGCAACTCAAGTTCGCGCTGTTCCTTGTAGCTCAGTTTACGCGTATTTGACGTTGCTACCGCTGGCGCGACCGACGGTACCGGCGCTGGCACACTGGCCACTCGGCCTGTCAGCTTGTCGCTGAAATCAAACTGCCCACCTTGACGCAGCCAGTCCTGATAACCGCCAACATACTCTAACACCTTGCCATGGCCTTCAAAGGCCAGCGTGCCAGTGACAACATTGTCCATAAAGTCGCGATCGTGGCTAACCAGCAACACCGTGCCGGTAAAGTCGACTAACACCGCCTCCAGTAATTCCAGCGTCTCTACATCGAGATCGTTAGTCGGTTCGTCCAACACCAAGATATTGGCCGGGGTACTAAACAAACAGGCCAGTTGCACGCGGTTGCGCTCGCCGCCTGACAATGCTTTAAGTGGCGTTCTGGCTCGCTCAGGAGAAAACAAAAAGTTGCTGAGATAGCTCAGAATATGGGTCGTCTTACCGTTGATGGTAATACTTTCGCGCCCCTGCCCAACCGTGTCAACGATGGTTTTATTGTCGTCGAGTTGATCGCGCATTTGATCGTAATAGGCTACCTCTAACTTGGTACCGAGTTTAACGCTGCCACTAGTGGGCGCAAGCTCGCCTAATATAATTCTTATCAAGGTGGTTTTGCCCACCCCATTGGGTCCTAACAGACCAATCTTATCGCCTCGAAGCACGTTGAAGTTAAGATTATCGAACAGCGACTGATCGTCAAAAGCGAAGCCGACTTGCTGTAATTCTGCCACCAGCTTACCGGAGGTGCGCCCCGCCTCCACCGCGATTTTGGCACCACCAATTACATTTCTGCGCTGCGAACGCTCGTCGCGCAGTTTTTCCAGCGCTCTGACCCGCCCCTCGTTGCGGGTGCGACGGGCCTTAATACCCTGGCGAATCCACACTTCTTCTTGGGCCAAGCGTTTGTCAAACAAGGCATTTTGCTGCTGTTCGACTTCTAACATGTGCTCGCGCTCGACTAAAAAGCTGTCGTAGCCGCACTGAAACATAGTCAGCTTGCCACGATCCAGCTCGATAATTTTAGTAGACAGACGTCGCGTTAATGCCCGGTCGTGAGTGATAAACAGCACAGCGCCGTTAAAGTCCAACAATTGTTTTTCCAGCCATTCGATGGTTTCGATATCGAGGTGGTTAGTGGGCTCGTCTAGCAGTAATACATCTGGCGATGTCACTAGTGCCTTGGCCAAGGCTACACGGCGACGCCAGCCACCCGACAGCGAGGACATGGCCTTGTCGCCGGGTAAGTCTAGCCGGCTCAGCACCTGATCAATCCGTTGCTGTATATTCCAACCGTCTTTGGCCTCAATCTCGTGTTGTAAACGCTCCAGCTTTTTAAGTCCGGCGTCATCCATTTCAGTAATAGCCAGGCGGTCGTAGTCTTCTAATAACTGGGCAATATCCGCTAGCCCCGATGCCACCACTTGTAATACCGTTTCCTCGTTAGCCTTGGGCAGCTCCTGCTCCAAGCGGGAAATAACCAGTGATGGTCGGCTCCAGATACTGCCGCCATCGGCCTGGATGATACCTTCCATCAGTTTCATCAAGGTAGATTTGCCAGCACCGTTGCGACCTACCAGACACACCCGATCACCCTTAAATAGCTGAAAGTTGGCTTGATCGAGTATGACGTGAGGGCCAAAACTCAGTGCCAAATCGGAAACACGCATTAGCGGCATTGAACATTCCTTATTACTGGAAAAACTGTTTGTATTTGCAATGTAAACGAGCGACTATCGAGTGACGCTAACGCTTGGCATGAAGGCCTGAGCACGCCAAGAAATAAAGCGCCAGCCACTGCGGATGCGCATTCTACCACTACCTGCCGCTATTGCTAGCGCAGTTTAGGTCCTTTGTAAGGTCCTGTTACCGGATGTCAATAAACGTAATGTCTTTTATCAATAACAGCGCCGCTTTGAATAAACGCTTATCGCTATCGAGTACAGCATACCTGCAGCTGTGCTTTGCGCTATTGCTGATCATAGTGGCACTAGGTACTCCAGCCGCCCTAGCTGTTAGTGTCGATAGCGGACCAATAGCGACAGACCCAAGCACCTTCATTCCGACCGCAGCCGCCTTGGATCATGTGCCAACGGCGCTGCAGAAAAAACAACAAGCCCTCTATTTACAAACCCTCAACGCGATAAGAAAAGGTCACAAAACCAATAGTAAAAAGGGCTTGCAGCAACTGCGGGACTATCCGCTGTATCCCTACTTGCTACAGGCCCAGCTGATCAAGGACTTACGCAAACTACCCTTCGAGCAGGTCGATCAATTCTTGACTGAATACGCCAATACGGTAGCGGCACAGCAACTACGGCGGCGTTGGCTGCTAACCCTAGGCGGTAAAAAGCGCTGGCAAGATTTTTTGCGCTACTACCAAAGTGAGGTAGCCGGTAACAAGCTGAACTGCCTGCGCCTGGAGGCGCTGCACGGCGGTGGCTTTAGCGCCTTGGCGCTCAGTGAGACCAAGGGCTATTGGCTCAGTAAAAAATCAATGCCAAAGAGCTGTGACCCGGCCTTCGCGCGCTGGGAAAAGGCCGGTCTCAAGACCGACGCGCTGGTGTGGCAGCGCATGCAGCTGGCGCTCGATGCCAAGAACACCTTGTTAGCGCGCTATTTAGGCAAGAATGCCTCCGCTGAACTGAAACCCTATGGCCGTCGATTGTTGAGTGTATACCGCAACCCGCGTCGCCTAACGACCACTGCAGACTTCACTGAACAGTCCGACTATAACCGTGACATCGTTAGTTACGGGCTGCAGCGATTGGCTGCCAGAGACTTCCGGCAGGCCAGCGATTTTTGGGTGTTTTATACTGAGCGACTGCAATTTTCAGCACTGCAACAAGGCGCTATTCGCGACAAGATAGCCCGCCAAGTTATCGCCTCCGGGGAAGAGCAGGCGCTGGACTGGCTCATTGTTCACGATCCTAACGCCGAAGACGTTTATCTGCTGCAATGGCGTATACGTCTGGCATTGCGACAGCAAAAATGGTCGCAATCACGACTTTGGATATCACTGCTACCAGCACCGGAGCGAACCTCTCCGCGCTGGCGCTATTGGCTGGCCAGGGCCCATCAACAGCTGAACCCACAATCACAAGAGGCGATGGTGCTACTGTCGAAGCTGGCGCTAGAACGCAATTATTATGGCTTTTTGGCCGCTGATCTACTCGCCATCGACTACGGTTTTAACCATCAGAGCGAGACCATACCCGCCGACAACGATATTAGCCGACAACCTGCTATTCAGCGCTCGCAACAATTTTTACGCCAGGAGAATTGGGTGGCGGCGCGGCGCGAATGGAATTCTGCTATTGGCGCGCTCGATCAGACACAACTAATGGCCGCTACCAATTTGGCTCACCGCTGGCAGTGGCACCAGCAGGCTATACTAACGACCATAAAAGCGGACAAGTGGAACGACTTGACGATTCGTTTTCCGCTGGCTTTTCGTCAAGAAATGATGGTCTCAGCCACCGACGCGACAATAAGACCGGAGTGGATGTATGCGATCGCCCGGCAGGAGAGCGCCTTTGCCATTGACGCCTACTCATCAGCGGGTGCCCGCGGCCTATTTCAACTGCTACCGACAACGGCGCGGCGGGTGGCAAACAACATGGGAATGCCCTTCACCACGCAGGATCTATTTACTGCAGATAAGAACATCACCTTGGGCAGCAATTATTTGAAGCAGTTGTTAGGTGATTTTAACGGCAATCATATTCTGGCAACTGCAGCTTACAATGCAGGGCCACATCGCGTTCGGAAATGGTTAAAGCGTCAGCAAATATCGCTGCCTCACGATATTTGGATTGAGACATTGCCCTACCACGAAACCCGCAACTACGTACAAAACGTGCTCGCCTTCTCCGTTATCTACGGTTACCGATTGGGCTCCAACAGCCCGCTTATCGGCAATTTAGAGAATACCATCGGCACTTCCATCCCTTAAACGCTGCACCGTGTTAAAGACGTAGGCGCAGGCGGTCTTGCACGGTGGTAGCCAATAGGTCGGGCTGGAATTTAGACAAAAAGTCATCACAACCCACCTTCTTCACCATCGCTTCGTTAAAACTGTCGCTTAAGGAGGTGTGCAAGATCACATAAAGATCTTTGAGTAACGGGTCTTTGCGTATTTCTGTGGTCAGACTATAGCCGTCCATTTCGGGCATTTCAGCGTCGGTAATAACCAATAACATCTTACTGGCAAAATCATATCCCTCTGCCTCTAGTCGCTGTAAACGCCGCAAGCCTTTTAAACCGTCGGTCTCGACGATAACGTTAAGACCTAATTGCAGCAGCGCGTTCTTAACCTGGCCAATGGCTACCGGTGAGTCATCTACCAGCAACACGTCCAAACCCTGAGCCTTTTCAAATAATGCCTGGTCCAAAACATTGTCAGATATTTTACTATTAAAGCTGATGACGTCAGACAGCACTCGCTCAACATCAATAATTTCAACTATTTTCTCATCGATTTGGGTAATGGCTGTCAGAAAGTGGCCGCGCCCAGTGGCCTTTGGCGGCGGCAGTACATCTTTCCAGTTCAGGTTGACGATGCGATCGACACCGCCGATAAGAAAAGCTTGAATCGAACGGTTGTATTCAGTGACGATGATATTGGCCTTCTCGTCCTGCACAATTGGACTGCGACCGATGGCCTGACTGAGATCAATCACTGATATAGTATTGCCCCTGACAGTAGTCACACCCGACACAACGGGGTTACTTTGCGGCAACGAGTTTAATTTAGGCAGCTGTAGCACCTCCTGTATTTTAAATACATTCATAGCGAACAACTGTGATCCCTTAAGCCTGAAGGTCAGCAACTCCAAGCGGTTTTCACCAACTAATTTGGTACGTTGATCAATACTGTCTATTAAATTTGCCATTGCTTGTCGCGACTCCTCGGGCTGAGCGACACCGTTAATTACCAGCGCTTCGTTTTATTCATGCAATTGAGTCATTCCATAAAATGATTTAATTATAGATGCCTTAGTGAATATGACCAGATTTACCGTAAAATGGCCATCGCTGTCAAAGTGCGCAAAAACGCGACCCAAAAATGTTCCATCAGTAGCAGAGAATCAACAATGAGTAATGACAAACCTGAGGGCGAGACCCGATTGATACTGGTCGATATCGGCGCCAACCTGGCAGACAGTGCGTTTCATCCCGATTTATCACAGGTGTTAGCCCGGGCGCAAGCTGTCGGCGTAACCCAATTGGTGGTCACTGGAACCAATGTTGAGCAGAGTCAGAAGGCCCTGCAATTGACTACCCAATACCCCGGTACGCTTTTTGCCACGGCCGGCATACACCCTCACCAAGCTAACCAACTGAACAGCAGCACCTTACAAGAACTGGCTGAATTAGCCACGGCGCCGGCGGTTAAAGCCATCGGTGAGTGCGGTTTAGATTTCAACCGCACCGCGGCCAGCAAGGAGACACAAATAGAAGCCTTCGAAGCGCAGATAGAGCTAGCAGCACAGTTGAAACTACCGTTATTTCTGCACGAGCGCGATGCCTTCAAAACCCAGCACGATATAATCGCAAACTACAGAGACAGCTTAGGCGACATAGTTATCCACTGCTTCACCGGAGAAAAAAATCAGGCCTTTCGATATTTAGACATCAACTGTCATCTGGGAATAACCGGCTGGATTTGTGATGATCGCAGGGGTTATCACTTGCATGACTTTGTCGGTGACATCCCCTTAAATCGACTGATGATTGAGTCTGATGCCCCCTATCTAATGCCACGGGTGAAACCAAAGTTAAAATTAGCTAAGAGTGGCCGCAATGAGCCCTGCACCCTGCCCCATGTGCTGCAGACAATAGCCGAGCATAGCAAACACAGCCAAGCTGAAATAGCGGCCCAAACACGTC
>JBLHLU010000178.1:0-8184 GCA_047623385.1 Paraglaciecola psychrophila | reverse complement strand
GCAATATTTAATTCTTCACCGAGATCAAACTCGTGATCGGTCTCAATCAGCATTCCGGTGCTGCTGAGGTCTTTGCAAATACCCTGATATTCGACCCCGGCATGATTGAGAGTGATAGTTGAATTAATTTGCATGCGCATAAAATCGCGCTTTTCATCAAAGTTTTTTCCTATTAGCACTGGCTTGCTCCTTGCGTTGTCAATGGTTTCAGCTTGCTCAATTTGCCAAATACAGATGTGTCTAGCTACAAATATATTTGCCCCACAACATTTATAGTATGAAGGCTTGGCGCAGTCAAATAGTGCTACCGAGTCGCGCCTAAAATAGTGTTGAAATATGATCGGCTGCAAGTGCTGAAGACGCCCACCAGCAGTGCAATCATTAGTACTTGCAGTGGCTTACATATCGGAGTAATGTTGCGCGCCATGGCATAGACTCCAATAAATGCTAAGTATTTTCAGTGCCTAAAATATCAAGCTCCCCGGGTTACCACAGGTTGAAACATGTCCATTGCGGGCCATCACATATTGCTCATCGATCATCAGGACGATAGTCGCGGTGAGATGTTTGCCTTGCTGGAAATGGAAGGGTATACAGTGACTGCGGTAGCCGCTACCGCGCAAGTCCACGATCTAATCGACAACCACCAGCCTGATGTAGCACTGTTAGACTTGAACATGCCCGGCGTAGATTGCCTGTCGCTACTTCGAGAGCTCAGTTCACACAGTTCAGATACGCCGATTATCGTGATGTCTGCCGACGGGGTAATGAATGACGTGGTGCAGGCGCTGCGCTTTGGTGCCAGTGACTATTTGATAAAACCCATTGTCGAGCCAGAAGTGCTGCAACACGCACTGGCGCGCTGTATCGAGCAGGGCCGTCTGCTGCGACAAAATAAAGTCACGCGGCGCGAATTAGAAGAGGCCAACCTAAGGCTAAAAAAAGGGCTACAATTGCTCGAGCAAGATCAGCAAGCCGGGCGCCATGTACAATTTACCATGTTGCCGGACACCCCCAAAACCTTTGCAAGCTATGAGTTTAGTCATCAGGTGTTACCTTCGCTCTACTTAAGTGGCGACTTTATTGACTATTTCACTGTCGGCGATAATCACGTGACCTTTTTCATTGCGGATGTGTCCGGCCACGGTGCTTCTTCCGCTTTTGTTACCGTGTTGTTGAAAAATTTGTTTGCCCGCAAACGCAGCGACTTTTTGCATCAAGACGATCGCACTATCTTGTCACCGCTGAAGATGCTGCAGGTGGCAAACCGCGAACTGCTGGCTACTGACATTGGCAAGCACGCAACCCTTTGCGTGGGCACCCTCGATTTGAATGAAAATAGCTTGCTTTATAGTGTCGCCGGTCATTTGCCGTTGCCTATTCTAGTCGCCGATGGTTGCAGTCAGTATTTAGAAACTGAGGGTATGCCCGTTGGCTTATTTGAAACAGCCAGTTATTTCGAGAACAAATGCCAGTTGCCAGATCGATTTGAATTGATGTTATTTACCGATGGGGTGCTGGAGGTAATACCCGCCCAGGGTGTTTTAGCGCAGGAGGCATTTCTGTTGAAAACACTGTCGCCGGGTTTCAGTTCGCTACAGGCAGTGACTCAGGCTTTAGGTCTGCATCAGGTCGTTGATGCCCCGGACGATATCGCCTGTTTGGTAATCAGTAAGTCCCACTAGCCGAGTTAGCGCAGGTTGTATGGGATTGATTAAAGGTCGTAGAGAATGATGCAAGCAATAGGTGTGGACTAATGCAATCCGGAAAAATACTGGTAGCCCAGCTAGAGGGCACCTTTGTTATCAAATTTACCGGTGATGTACGGCTGACGCTGTGTACCACTATCGACGCGTTTTTCTCCAAGATGTTTACCACGCCCGGCTTTGTCGGGGTGGTTATCGATTTGTCTGAGGCAGAGGGTATTGACTCGACATCGCTGGGGTTGTTGGCCAAACTTGCGATTCACGCTAGAGAACAGTTTCAGTTAAAACCAATTATTATTTGTCCTAATCCGAATATCTTTCGCCTGCTCAGCAGTATGGGTTTTGCTCAGGTATTCGAAATTAAACAGGGCAATGAAGGCCTTGGTAATGCCACCGACAAGCTCGGTGAGCTACCGCTTATCAGCTCTGATGAGCATCGTATTAAAGAGAAAATCATTGAAGCCCACCGGGTATTAATGGGCTTAAACGAGCACAACCACAATGAGTTTTCTGATCTGGTTGCCACCTTGGAAAGCAGTGGCTAGTGTGTGCATCAGTCAGCGTCTAGTTAATCACTGCCAGTTTAGCTTTGATAAATAGGCTGTGAGGTAGATAGATCAAATCTGCTACTTTGCGAATCATATGATCTTCGTATTTACTGATTTCGCCGTCTGCCAAAGCCACTTGCCACAACATTTTGACTAATTCGAAACGCTGCTCCTGCGAGTAGTTGTCCTTGATCAGTGTTGTGAACTGGTACAGTGACGTCGCTTGATCCATTTCCTGTTCAGCCAGCACAATGAGCTGCTGCAGACGATCGGGGTCAAGGTTAAAGCAGCTTTGCAAAGCCTTCTCAATGGCGCGTTGCTCCTCTAGGTCCTGTTGATAATCACTGCGACTTAATTCGATAAGCAACGCCGCTGCCGCCAGTTCCAAAGCCTGCTGTGGATCGCTGCCGGCATCGCTGTCGAGACGTAACTCTTGGGAAAAAAATGCTTTAATACTGGTTAACACGCTGCTACCTCGCTGATGGTATTACTTATGGTATTACTTTTTGTATTGCTGATGGTGTAGTTAATTGAGTGGTTGATCGAGTTGTTGATGGTGAAATAGGCGCAGACGAACTAGGTGGCGACTGGCACCGGCAAATACTGCGGTGAATAGCCTCGGCTGCTGTCTTTTATCAGGCTATTCACGCTGTCGATGGTTGAGTCTTGATTAGCCGCGTTCGCGCATCAACTGTTCGAGTTTTATCTGGTCAATAGTAAAGTTTCTAATACCCTCGGCCAACTTCTCGGTGGCCATGGCGTCTTCGTTCATCGACCAGCGAAAGTACTTTTCACCGGCCTGCGCCTTAGCGATAGCCTCGCCGTTATCGTTAGGGCTGAGTTGCCTGGGTAAATCGCCCTCATCGTCGGCCAAAGCCTGTAACAGTGCCGGGCTTATAGTGAGTCGATCGCAGCCGGCTAGCTGTTCTATTTCACCGGTGTTGCGAAAGCTGGCACCCATCACCACAGTGTTGTACTGGTGCTGCTTATAGTAGTGGTAGATGCGACTAACTGACTGTACCCCGGGATCGGCGGCGGCGCTGTACTCTTGGCCAGTACTGGCTTTAAACCAATCCAAAATACGCCCGACAAAGGGCGATATTAAGTACACCCCAGCATCGGCGCAGGCTGCCGCCTGAGAAAAGCCAAATAATAGTGTTAGGTTGCAGTTGATTCCTTCGCGCTCTAGCAAGCTAGCTGCTTGAATGCCCTCCCAAGTGGCGGCCATTTTAATCAGCACCCGGTCGCGGTTGATACCGGCTTGCTGATAGAGTTCGATAAGACGGCGAGCCTTGGCCACCGTCGCATCGCGGTCAAAGGAAAGCCGGGAATCGACCTCGGTGGAGATTCTACCGGGAATAATAGTGAGAATTTCGCAGCCGATGGCCACCGCGAGAATATCGCTGCAGTTGGCCAGTTGCTGCGCGTCGCTACCGCCCTGTGCAGCCGCTTGTGCCATTGCCCGATCTAGCAAGTGTGCATATTGCGGCAGTTGTGCCGCTTTTAGCACCAGCGACGGATTGGTAGTCGCATCCATCGGCTTAAATTGCTCAATAGCCTGAATATCGCCGGTATCGGCGACCACGTCAGTCATGCCCTTCAATTGCTCGAGTTTGTTACTCACTAGTGTTCCTCTGGTATTTTGCAGTATTCAGTATTCAGTATTCAGTGTTCGTTGGTGCTGCTGCTCAAGTGATCGGTGCTATGCGCTGGCGTTTTGCAGCGCTCTATAGTCGTCGCCGCGCTGCTGCGCTTCACTCATTTGTTCGCGTGCTTGATGCACCACTTCGATACCGGCCCCAGCTAGGTGTGCGTGTTGGCTGATATAACGACGGAATATTTTGGCGCCGGGTAGACCTTGAAAGAGCCCCAAAATATGTCGGGTGATGTGGTTCAGAGCAACACCTTCTTGCAACTGCAGCTCGATATAGGGAATATAATCCATCAGCACCTGGTCACGGCTTCTGCTGATTGTAGCATCGCGGGGGCTGGTGTCACTGTCGTCAAAATTGCCACTGTCGTCAATATTGTCACTGTTGTCAATATTGCCACCGGCGGCCGGTGCAGGCTGCTGAGCAGCTTCGCACGTTTTGCCATAAAACAGTTGGTCAACTTCAGCCAGCAGGTAGGGGTTGTGGTAGGCCGCGCGCCCCAGCATAACACCATCAACGTGTTGCAAATGGCTGGTGCATTGCTCGATCTCGGTAATGCCACCATTAATAATGATTTGTAGCTCGGGGAAATCCTGCTTCAACCGATAAACCCAGGGATAATTGAGCGGTGGGATTTCTCGGTTTTGCTTCGGGCTCAAGCCTTTTAGCCAAGCGTTGCGGGCGTGCACGATAAAAGTTTTGCAACCCACCGCGCGCAACGGTTCGACAAAAGCCAGCAGCTGTTCGTAGCTGTCCATATCGTCAATACCAATACGGTGCTTAACGGTAATCGGCAAATCACAGGCCTGCTGCATGGCGCCGATACAGTCTGCCACGCGCTGGGGGTGGGCCATTAAACAGGCGCCGAACATGCCGTTTTGCACCCTATCCGAGGGGCAGCCACAGTTAAGGTTAACTTCGTCGTAACCCCACTGCTGGGCGATAACGGCGCAGCGCGCTAAGTCTTCGCTATTGCTGCCGCCCAGTTGCAGTGCCAGTGGGTGCTCGTCGTCCTGATAGCGCAAAAAGCGCTCAGGACCGGCATGTAATATAGCCCCGGTAGTGACCATCTCGGTATACAGCACCGCGTGCTGGGTCAGCTGGCGCCAAAATACACGGCAGTGGCGGTCGGACCACTCCATCATCGGGGCAATACATATTGTTCTATCTAACATAATGATATCTGTGAACTTCAGTGATTGGGTCACGGTGTTTTCAGCCGCATAGTACGAGCTATTTTACCTGCTGGACCGCAATCTGACTATGCAATACTGGTTTGCTGAGTACAATTGGGTTTATTCGCCTGTTCACACCCGTTGCTTAACGCTTTCAGGCTATTAGATTTACCGATAGAAATAATAGCTAGCCACGAGTGCGTTGCGTAGTAACTAGTGTAGTAAATGCTGTAGTAAAAGGCGTAGTAAAAGGTGTAGTAATCTAAAAAACGGACAGCAACTTAGGTGATAGAACTGTAGCCATAACTGAGCTGTTCAATGATCTAAAAGTGCTGCACGTTTACTACATCAACAAGCAGGCTTTTTTAGCTATGTAACGATGCGTATTGCGGACCATTGTCAGCACCGGTTCTTCCAGTCCAAGATAAATACAATTAAGCAGATACTGAATAAGCCTATTTCAAGTGAATTTACACTGTCAGTCATGGCGAGTTAAATTATAAGATAATGGATTTATTCTGTGCCGTTACTCTGCGGTAAAAACTCGTCTCGGTAGCTGTAGTCCAATTGAGCGATTAGGTCAGTTGTATCAAGTACTGGATTTGCCCAGCGCCGTTAGTTTTCACAGGGTATTCGAGGCAGACTTATCTGAGAGTGTTCTTGCCCATCTACTTGCCGGAGCTGGAATGGCCTGGTTACCAGAACGTCTAGTGAAAAACGACCTTAATGCGAATCGATTGGTACTACTGACAGGCCTACTCACCGTGGAAATGCAGCTCATATTCCTGCCTCAGGCGGCCAATAGCAGCAGTGTGGTGATCAACAGTGTCTGACAGTTCATGCAAAAGGAATACCCCCAACCCCATTGCAGTAGCTAATAAGGCATCAGAGTATATGCCTGAAACCAACCGGTCTTTACTGAATAAGTATGGGTTGGGCTTAATTATGGCTACTACCCTGCACTACGTTACATTACGCTGCATATTCAAGGCTATAAATCGATGCATTCCTCGATTCATTGGTCTTCATTGCGTTACCCTCCTGACGCCACTAGCGTCATTAACAAAAGGTACTGGCCCACCAACTGCGAATGAAACAGCATGATGGCACCGGCTTTGCAGGAGCTGGCAATAAAGCATGCAGGCTAGATTTAATCGTCAATGCCTTTGCTGAGGGTGCCGAATGTGGCCTTACCCAAGGCCGAGTCGTCTAATAAGCTGATTGAGTCTCTCGCCGCAATTATCTAGCAGCGAATAGAGAGTATTATAACGCTGGCACCGTAGCCGCACTCATTGCCAATAGCGAAGGAATTTTTAACCATGCCATTTTCAATTGCACCGCAGCGTAACAATACAATGATCAGGGGTCGGTGGACCCAGACAGGCCGCAGTATTCAAGCGGCCACGCTGTTTGCTCTTACCCTGATAGTGATCAGTTGTTCTCAGCTGCAGGTTGCTGAGCAGGTTCAGTATGACCTAGTAATCACCGGTGGTCGGGTCATTGACCCAGAGTCCGGTTTTGACCAGCAAGCTAACGTAGCCATTAATGGGCAGACAATTGTGGCTATCTCCAACTTACAGTTAACAGGTATTGAGTCTATTGATGCTTCAGGGTTGGTAGTATCGCCTGGGTTTATAGACTTGCACAGCCACGCTTTATCGAAACTTGGTCAACAATTACAGGTAATGGACGGTGTTACAACCGCGTTAGAGTTAGAGGCGGGGGTATACCCGATCGACTCGCTCGCGCAAATTTTTAGCGGTGAATCGATTATTAATTACGGGGCATCCACCAGCCATCTAGCAATCCGCCAGCGGGTGATGGAGAACATTTACAAGCCGCATTTACTCACTACTGCAAAACCACTGCCGTTAGCACTGGGCGCAGAAGCCAATTCTGAATCTTTTGCGCAGAGCAACGCTGCTTTTTTCCAGGTGGCTTCAGAGCAGCAACGCAATGCTATTCAGACACATCTACAGCAAGGTATTGACAGTGGCGGGCTGGGTATTGGTTTTCTGCTCGATTACCTCAGTGACGCTATAAATGCGGATGAGATCGAGATGATTTTTCAGCTGGTCGCTGCAGCAGAAGTTCCCGTTTTTGTTCATATTCGCCGTGGTCTGCCCGGTGACCCGGCGGGAATAGAGGAGGTTATTAGGCTGGCGCGAAAGCATTCTGCCTCGGTACATGTGTGTCATCTCAACGTGAGTGCAATGGGCGGGATTTACCACTTTCTTACTTTGATAAAACAAGCGCGAGCAGAGGGTGTCGATATCACCACCGAGGTCTACCCCTACAATGCTGGATCTACCAGTATCTCAGCCGCGGTCTTCAGCCGCGACTGGCAGTCCATTTTCGGAATTAGTTACCAAGACGTAGAGTGGGCTGCCACTGGCGAGCGCTTTACACAGAGTCTGTGGAACGATTACCGGCAACGTTTTCCTGGAGGGCAAGTGATCCATCACTATGGCAATGAAGCGTGGACGCAAGCTGCACTAAAGGCGCCCGGTGTTATCATAGCTAGCGACGCGATGCCGATTTCCACCACAGGCGACAGGGTTCACCCCAGGGGTATAGGCACCTTCAGTAAAGTATTAAGACGCTATACCACTAAGGGAGACAATTCAGGAACTATAGGACTAATAACAGCGCTTGCCAAAATGACCGTGCTGCCAGCAAAGCGAATGGAAACATTTGCCCCCTCATTCAAGCATAAGGGTCGCCTGAGGGAAGGTTTTGATGCAGACCTGACGATATTTGATCCCAAAAAAATAACCGACAATGCGACCTTTCAGCAGCCTCTGATGCCTTCAAAGGGTATCCAGTATGTTCTAGTTAACGGCGAATTTGTGCTCAAGGAAGGCCGCTTCGTAGCAGGTACGTTCCCCGGAAAATTGATCAAAGGCGCAGCGGGAAAAACGGCAAAATTGAGCGTGAGCAAGTGACCGCATAAGGGGTGAGAAGGTTTAAACAGTTCCAAAGATGTTCCAAAGATGTTCTAAAGGTGCTCTAAAGGTGCGTTAAAGGGACACACACGTAATCAACGGCGCAGCCCAGCAACTGCTACATCTATCACAAGAGAGGAAAAATCAACCCGGAAAAC
>JBLHLU010000177.1:0-8229 GCA_047623385.1 Paraglaciecola psychrophila | reverse complement strand
ATTAATGGATGCGCTAAAATTGAAGACAAGCATGTTAGGGGCTTTAATAGGTGAGCCGACTGGAAAAACTGTCGCAGCAAAAAGTCGCGTAAAGTTCGCAGGTTTATTTCAAATAGGCATATCCTCGTTAACAATCACAAACGGACGCTACAGCGTAGAGCGTATTGGCGGCGCCAAGTTTTATGCTATGGCGTATGCGATAAAAAGCGCAGCTATTCTCTAGGTATTTTATAGGTACTCTCTAGGTATTCTCTAGCGATTCTCTAGGTACTAGCGGTCGTGGAAAATCATAGAACTACGATAAACATCAGAGAGTGATCGGCAATAAGATCTTAAGAGCTAGCCCAAAAAATGTAAACACCCAAGTAGCTACCCGAACAACACTCATAACAGATGAGTGATAGCGGCCTTGACACAAAGCAGCGTAATCCTATAATGTCTTTATTATATGAATTTAATAATAACGGATTTATAGAGTCGAGAGGAAGAAGATTAATATGTCCGAGATAAAAAGCAAAAGTAACCCCGCTGCCGAGGCAATGAAAGAGATCCCCACCGTCGACTGGCTTGACCTAGAAAATAATCGTGACAAGTTTCTTCAAGATCTTCGTTATGCGCTTTCAGAGTGCGGTTTTCTTATGTTGCTCAATGCGCCCGGCCTTGACGACAATTTTCAGCAGCGTGCCTTCCGCGAAGTTCGAGGCTTTTTTGATGCGCCCAGAGACGTTAAAAAAACAGCGCACATAGCAAATAGCCCTTATTTTCGAGGTTATACCGTACCCACTCCTGCGGATCGAGGCCACGGGCAAGTGATTGAGAATTTTCAGTATGGATTTGAGCAGCCGCCGCTGTGTGCTCACGACGACGAATCTCAGCCTATTCACAGACGTTTGTTTCGTGGGCCCAATACCTGGCCAGAGTCTAAAACCATGCCCGGCTTTCGTCCTCTGATTGAGGAACTTAACCTTAGCTATCATCGCCTAACACATCTATTGGGAGAACTGATTGTCGAATCACTTGGCGAGGACCCCGCTGAATTTCGCAAGTATTTTGACTTTGATGAACCAGATTTGGCTGCGAGTTTAAACCACAATTACAGCTTAGAGTCTTTCGCTGAGGGCGCGCGGGATGATGTGCGCGCGGCGTATGCCAAATTTGATAGCCCAAACACTGGTACTCACATCGACGGGCCTCCGTTTATCGCGTTGCTGATCAATGATCGGCCCGGCCTACAAGTGGTGGCTGGGGAGGGTAACTGGATGGATGCCCCGGTGACTTGTCGGACAGCTGATGGCGACTATCCGGTGCCGGTGATACCGGGGTCGGTGGTGGTTAATACTGGAGGAACGTTGATGCACCTGAGCGAAGGACGCTACTCGGCAACACTGCACCGTGTAAACACTACCTTGATTCCCGCTGGAGAGACGCGGGTATCTATGCCTTATTTTCTACTCCCAAAAATGGAGGGCGATTTGGTACCCTTTGGCAAATCGGTAGCCTCTGACGCCGGTGCAGCCGGCTACAACGCAGGGCGTGATCGCGGCGCCAATGCCTGCGTCAATCGCATGGGAACCTTCCCGCAAGTAACGCGCCGCTGGTGGGTGGAAGAGTTCAAGGCGTTGAGTGAAATTCACCGAGAAGAAGTTCAGGCTGAAACCGCCGCCGCTTTTGCCTTAGCCGCCGAACGAGGCCAGCGTTACAAAAAAAGCGGCAGTAGTGAATAATCCAAGCTGAATGAATAAGCCCGCTGTTGCTCGCAGCGCCAATAATTAGGCCGTTCACTGATTGTTATGGAAATAGTAAAAAGTCGGAGGCTAAAGAGATCTAGGATATAGATTTTTAGTTGCGAGACTCAAGCTAAAATTGCGGTTTGGAAAAATCAATAACCTGACCTCAATGGGTTCAAAACAGATGTGCAGGCTTAGGATGCGATGATATCTAGGCAAAGCAATGTTCGAAGAGTTTGTGCTTGGCAGCTAATACCTTTACCCGATACTTCTGAGGTGTTGCCTAACCAATTGCAGCCTATTTATTATGTTTGTAGCACCGACGCGGTCAATAAACAGCGGGTTATAGGGAGTCATTAGTTGAGGCGATTGCCGCTGGCTACTCATTTTGAGGTCAAGAGGCGCTGCTAAGTGGCGATAGCAAAGCGCTGCAACAACGGTTCAACTTTGACTGTGATATTGCTAATGGCAGTCTTGAACCACGGTTTATTACATTCCCTTCAATGGTTAAGCGTTTAGACGGGCCACCCTTTTTAATAACGATAACGTTGAACCTTCAAGTAGCGATAAGATCCTGCAATGTTTAATTGTCAACGGTGGCCCGGAGCAAGGATCTTTACTGTCGACAGGTCAATACTGTCAATACTGCTGAAACTATCGAAAAGCAATGGGCATCTACAGTACCCACGCCGGTAAGCGAGGCCACTTCCCTGTTGCGGCAGCAGTATTTACACGGTCCATCAGCATGAAACCTTTTAGTGATATACCCCTTTGGATGCCGATTATATATAACGCTAAATTACAGTATATCGTTTTGTGCCGTCTTAAAATCAATCGCATACAGCCAAGATTAAGCCGCAGGCCAAGGGTACGAAAACCCGTTAATTGGTTTGAGTCTTGTTTTATTTCGAGTTGTTAGTTGAGCAAGATAGAAAAATTGTTCGGGTGAGGAGGGTCTACCACAGGGGTTATGTGCCTCGAACACATGCCTCGAACATTAACTTCTAACAGATGCCTGCTTGCTTTTGTCTTGTTCACAACACCGCTGTGAGCAGAGTGACTTGATCGCATCACTCCTAGATCAAAGCAGCAGATCAAAGAAACGAATCAAGTTAACTGTCCCCGTATTGGCATACGTTTGGTTATTTTAGTGGCATGGGTTGACATTGGACATTACTCTAAGGTGTATACTCACTGTATTGTTAATTGACTGGAAGAAGTCGTATGTACCGTATTGGAGAATTGGCAGGTCGCTGTGGAGTGACCGCGGACACCATCAGGTTTTACGAAAAATCTGGTCTATTGTCAGCGCCGACGCGCAGTGATGCCGGTTATAGGCTCTATTCTGGCCAGGACGAGGCCAAGGTCCAGTTTATTCGACGGGCCAAAAACACCGGTTTTACCCTTCAGGAGGTCAGTGAGTTACTGTCGATCCGGGTTGAGCCGCAACAATATACTTGCGGTGAGGTTAAGACTATTGCCGATGATAAGATTATTGAACTGGAGCGGCGTATTCAGGAACTCAAGCGCTTTCAGTTGTCATTAAAAAGTCTGAGTGATAAGTGCTGTGGTGGCGAAGAGAGTGCCGCAGGTTGCTCAATTCTCGATGCTTTGGAGGATCACTAATGGATTTATTAGCTAATTTTTGGTTGTTATTTGTTATCGCGGCACCCTGGTTACTGCTGGGTTTTGTTATTGCCGGTCTTATTCATGTATTCGTCCCGGAGGATGTAATGAGTAAGCACCTAGGTGCGGACGGTTTACGTACTACGGTTAAGGCAGCATTCATCGGCGCACCGCTGCCGCTGTGCTCCTGTGGAGTTATTCCTGCGGCGCTGGGGTTGCGCCGCAGCGGTGCGTCGAAAAGCGCCACTGTTTCGTTTCTGGTGGCGACACCGGAAACCGGTGTTGATTCGGTAGCACTGTCCTACGCCATGCTCGGTCCGGTGATGGCGGTGATTCGTCCTATAGCGGCAATATGCAGTGCTATTGTCGCCGGTGTGTTGGTTGGCAGGGAACAAAGCAACTCGAGCCCAACGGTTAGTGAGGCTGCAGCCGCCTCTTGCTGCAGTTCGGCGCCCGTAGTGGCAACACCTGAAACCAGTGATTGCTGTAGCAGCGATGTCGTTAGTAAGCAGGGCCTGGGGGATAAGTTAGTAGCGGCGCTAGATTTCTCGACCGGTAAATTAATTGCCGATACCGCCCAGTGGCTGGTAGTCGGACTATTTTTTGCCGCATTGGTACAAACCTTTGTCTCCGCTGACTTTTTAGCCTCCCATGGTGAAGGTATACTGGCGATGACAGTGATGGTGTTAGTGTCCATTCCCATGTATATCTGCGCTACTGCGTCTACGCCGATAGCCACGGGTTTGCTTTTTGCCGGTGTTTCTCCTGGTGCGATTCTGGTGTTTATGTTGGCCGGCCCGGCTACCAATATTGCAACCTTGGGTGTAGTGGGAAAAGAGCTGGGTAGGCGCTCGTTAGTGGCGTATCTCTTTGGTGTTATTGCTACCGCTATGGTGTTCGGTGCTGGACTGGATTTTGGTCTGCAGTATTTTGATGTTGATATCCGCGAGGGACTAGAGCAGCACGTGCATCTGGTGCCAGAGGTAGTTGGCCTGAGCTTGGCTTGGGTTTTGGTGGTCTTACTATTGAGGGCGTTTTTCAATCAGGCCAAAGAGCGCTTTTTTAATACCGCAGCTACGGTCGAGCCGCAGTAATAAAATCTGCAACGATAGGGTGGTTTAACCCCTGCAATGGCTATGCAGGCTGAGTATTAGTGTTTATGCTAGTGACGATTTTGCAGTAACAATAGCAGCTGCTGTCAGCAACAAGCTGACCGGCGGTAAACTCACTGCAGTGCCTGCGGCGCGCAACTCAAAGCGCAGTGACCTAAGTGGCCGCGCTGGTGTGTTAGCCTGTGCGGCTGGTACTGTCGCTGTAACAGACTTCCGCAGGGCATTGGCAATAGCTGTTGACCTGTGGTGGCGAAAAGCTCAATAGCGCAGCATAGAATAATATCTACATCATCTACATCATCTACATCATCTATATCGTCTATAACAACAATGATAACTGTGTCTACTTAGGAGATTACAATGGGTCGAGTTGAGGGAAAAGTTGCAATAGTCACCGGTGGTGCTTCCGGTATTGGTCGCAGCTGTGCTGAGTTATTGGCTAAAGAGGGTGCCACTGTTGTGGTGACCGATATCCAACAAGATATGGGCCAGGCGCTGGTTAGCCAAATTCTCGAAAGTGGTGGTAAGGCGGTGTATTTACAGCACGATGTCACTGATGAAGAGGCCTGGATAACGGTAATCACGCACGTGCGGGAACATTTTGGTGCTCTCAATATACTGGTTAACAATGCCGGAATCGCCGTCGGCGGCAGCATTTTGGATATGCAATTGTCTGAATGGCAGCGTCAACAGGCGATCAATTTAGACGGTGTGTTTTTGGGTGTGAAACACTCGATTCCGCTAATGCGCGACAGTGGTAGCGGCTCTATTATCAATATGTCTTCAGTGGCAGGACTTAAGGGTTCTGGTAATCTTTCTGCGTACAATGCGACCAAGGGTGGCGTGCGTTTGTTTACTAAAGGCGTGGCCTTGGAGTGCGCCCAGTCGCGCTGGCCGATCCGGGTTAACTCTGTGCATCCCGGCATTATTGATACGCCGATATGGACTAAAATCAATCCTGAGGTGCTGACCTCAATTACCCCAGATGTATCCGCGACCGGCGTCAATACTATTAATGTTGATGAGATGGCTGCGGTGGGTGTCCCCACCGGTGTTCTTGGTGTTCCCGGTGATATTGCCAACGGTGTGCTATTTCTTGCCAGTGACGACTCGACCTATATGACGGGCACCGAATTAGTTATCGATGGTGGTTTGTCTGCTTAGTATGGCGGCGCGAGCGGGCTGTTAGGGTGGCCTGGGCGAGGTTGATCTTTATGGCCCGGCGCTTACTTGATCGGTTTAATTCATACTAGGCCTATTTATTGTTTGTCGAATACTTTGCCTAGGAGGTCGTCAAACTATGCGAGCGCTGAGCAATGTCAGAGGCTGATAACTTGCTATTACTACTGCCATAGCCAGCTAAAACTATGACCACAGCGCTATGGCAGTAGAGCAATTTCTTATAACTAGGCAATATAGTTGCTCATGGGAAGTTTATAAGCCTCACACTCGTATCTCAAACCGTCTTCTAATTGATTTTGCACTAGTTTCATTTCATTACTCGAATTGATGATCGCCAGATATTGATCGACACAGGCGACTAACCCCAGTTTTCCCTCTCTGCTGAGCTTGCTTTTGTACTGCTGTAGTTTGGCGCTGGCGTTGACTTGGTATTGATTGAAATGTTGAGTGCTGATGATCGGGTTGCTCTTGTCTAAAAAGCTAAAAATCAAATCTCCGTGCAATTTATCGATGATACGATCTGGACCGATATTGATTCGCTGTGGCAATTGGCGGGTGCTCTTGGCAGTTGCTTCCAAATTGTCTAACCATTTGATGATCCAGCCTTCTTTGTCCTTTGGGGCAAGCGCTGCTACCTGCGCGCGAAAGGGGGCAAGAATACCCAAATTACAAAAGTGTGCCGCATCCAATTTGCGAAAATTTGTAGCAAAAGACTTGATGATATTGGGGTCTGTTTCATCGAAGCTATCGACCGAGGGGGTATTTCGCCGCACGCCGGTGCCAATTTGGTGGCTTGCCTTAATTTGCAACATTGGCCGATAGTTAATTTTTCGGGGCGACAGCTGTTCATAACGTTCTTTTAGAATCTTGGAGAAAAATGCAAATAGGAAGAATATATGCACTCGCTGACGGACATGGTCTTTGAGTACCACATCTAAAGTTCCCGAACGTATTGCTGCGGAGTCAGCTATTGTTTGCTTAATACGGTTCACGATAATACTCTCCTTCGCTTAGCGGTTAATAGATCACTGTACATTTTATGTTGTACAGACTATTCAATAAACATTCAATACTGCAGTCGCGAGCAGCGAGACTCTTGTTTTTTTCGACCGGCTGCCTATTGTAAGCTTGTTGGTTCACCGTATAAAACAAGGCAGTTGAGCTGTTATAAGCTGGCGGTTGTGGCCCTGTGATAATATGAGTCTCACTGATGACCGATATAGCATTAAGTACTGTTATCGTCGTATTTAAACCATCAGTATCACTGCTAGCGTTCAGGATACGTTACGGTTTACTGAGTTTTTCGAAAAATTTATAGGGAGTATTATGGATATTCAAACACTCGAACAGTACGGTCAAGCTTGGAACGATCACGATATCGACGCAATTATGGCTTTAATGACTGCGGACTGTACCTTCGATAACAGTGGCGGTAGCGAACGACACGGCACTCGATTTCAAGGTCAACAAGCTGTTCGCAGCCAGTTTATCGAATTATTAGCCGATTTACCCGATGTACATTTTGCCTATCTCACCGATTTTATTGAAGGCTGTAATGGCTGTTCAGAGTGGACATTTACCGCAACCACAAAAAGTGGCCACAAGATTGAAGTAAACGGCTGTGATTTATTTACCTCTGAAAACGGTAAGATTAAGTCAAAACGTACTTATATGAAAAATAGAAGCTGAGACTCAAGAGCCAAACCGTTATCAGGTCCGGCTTCAAGGGTGATGCTAACACGTAGATAAGGATCGATGACGACACTGACCGAGTGGCATCACAGTTGGCAGAAGTTAGTTGAAATTAGCAGAAGTTAAAGCGAGCAGGTAGAGCCAATTTTTGGTCGGGGAATATGTCATTCGCTGTTGGAATGGCTGCTGCTGTGGGCAATCAGTGGCAGCGTTGCCGCTCTATTTTGGCCTCTTTGCAGGTATTTAGTTAAAAACATAACAACCCTGTGGTGCGCTCTGTGCCCGCTGTGCTGAGTTGGCCGCGGTCGATCGAAGCCATCGCAATTGCGCTCAGTGGACAGCATAAAACTGCATTGAAAACGGCAAACGTTTTATCTGCCAGCGCAACGAATTCACCCTGCCTATTGTATACGCACAGTAACCGAAGGGGTGCGGATGCGCTGCGTCAGAGGCCCGTGCCGTTGCTGTGAGCCTATTGATAGTGCTGGGGCTGTAACCACCTCATATTTCAAATCGATTGTTGCGAAGCCACACCGCGGCGGCCAGTAACACGGCACTGATAACGGCGCCGGTCAGCATGCTACTCACATTGATTAATTCCAACAGCTGATTATTAGCCAGTACCACATCGCGATAGCGGTCGCTCATCGGGAAGTGACTAGTGAAAAAATTTGCCAAATAGTTACTGTCGAAGAAAAACGCCTCTATCGCAACAACCGCTACCAATGGCAAGGTGGCGACTAGGAAGGGCGAGCGTTTTGCAAAAGCCGAGGCCAACATCAACCAGGCGCACAGCGGTAATATCCACAGGGCGATAATGATGAACAGACCGAGTTGATTAGCGAAGGCTTGGAAAATATTCAGATACGGCCAAATGGCCTGCCAGGGAT
>JBLHLU010000176.1:0-8280 GCA_047623385.1 Paraglaciecola psychrophila | reverse complement strand
CGATGTGGACAATTAAAGCGAAGAGCGGGTGAGTTAGTCTCTGTAGTCGGCGCCAGCGATCTGTTTGCGATGTGCTGGCGTTTGGTTTGCCCGGTAAGGTTAGACAATCAACGAGGTGAAATAATGAGTGAGTTGAAAGGCGAGAGACAAGTCTGGTTGGACCAAGTGGTCGAAGATATTATCGAGCCTGATCTGGCGATTATCGATCCCCATCACCATCTGTGGTTCGGCCGCGGCGGTGACTACTTAGTGGAAGATCTGCGACGAGATACCGGCTCTGGCCACAATGTGCGCAAGACGGTCTATATCGAGTGCGGTTCCGAGTACCGTACGCAGGGTCCGGCCCATTTTATGCCGCTGGGCGAAACTGAATTCGTAGTAGCCCAGGCCAAACTCAGCGAGGACTACGCCCAGCAGCACGGCGGAGCAGTTATCGCCGGTATTGTTGGTACCGCCGACCTGCGTTTAGATGCTGCTGAGGAGGTATTACAGGCCCATGTCGAGTTGGGTGAGGGGCGTTTTAAGGGTATTCGTCAAGCTTTGGCTAGTGCCGAGCACCCCGAGGCGCTGTTGATTGCCGGTAACGCGCCGGCGGATTTATCGACCGATCCGAATTTTCGCGCCGGGGTTAAATTACTGGGAAAAATGGGCCTGAGCTATGACTCATGGCACTACCACTACCAGAATCAAGCTTTTGCCGATCTTGCCCGCGATGCCTCTGATACCACGATGATCTTGGATCATTTCGGCACGCCACTGGGCGTGGGGCCCTATACGTCGCAATCGAAGGAAATATTTGAACAGTGGAAAAAAGATATTCGGCTTATTGCCGACTGTAAAAATGTGTACGCTAAGCTCGGTGGCCTTGCTATGCCAGACAACGGTTACGGCTGGCACGAGGCTGATATGCCGCCCAGTTCGCAGGCATTTTACGCCGCTCAGCGGGAATGGTATCTCTACACCATTGACTGTTTTGGCCCGGAGCGCTGTATGATGGAGAGTAATTTTCCAGTCGACAGAATGTCGCTGTCCTATCCGGTTTTATACAATGGTTTGAAGAAGATAGTTGCCGATTTCTCCGCGGCTGACAAAGCGCAGATGTTTTACGGTACCGCCGCACAGGTTTATAAACTATAGCGAGTTATGCTTGGTGATAATGATAAGTGGCTACGTTAAAGGGGCCTTGGGATAACCCGATATGATGGAAATAATTACCGAAGGTTTGTCCTTTCCAGAGGCGCCACGTTGGCGCGATGGCTATTTCTATTTCTCGGATTTCTACCGGCATGTGGTAGAGCGTATCAACAGCCAAGGCGTGGTCGAAGTGGTTGCGCGGGTTGAGCAACAGCCTTCGGGTTTGGGCTGGCTACCCGACGGACGGCTGCTAGTGGTATCGATGATTGACCGGCGTATATTGTGCCAGCAGACGGACGGCAAGCTGCTGCCCTATGCCGACTTATCGGGCATCGCCAGTTGGCACTGCAATGATATGTTTGTTGATCGCCAGGGTAGAGCGTATGTCGGACACTTTGGTTTTAATACCCATGGTGACCCGGTGCAGGTGAAAACAGCGGAGTTGATACGGGTAGACCCCGATGGCGGCGTGCAGATAGTGGCCCGGGATTTACAATTTCCCAACGGTACCGTGCTGAGCGGTGATGGCGGTACCCTAATAGTGGCAGAGACTCGCGGCGCTTGTCTGACCGCCTTCGATGTTGATGCCCGGGGCGAACTCAGCGCTCGACGCAGTTGGGCTCAGCTGCCAGGGCATGCCCCTGATGGTATCTGTATAGACAGTGAGGGTTTGATCTGGGTGGCAGATCCACGCCAGCACTGTGTTATCAGGGTTCGAGAGGGCGGAGAGATTGTTCAGCGCATTGATCTGGGCCGCCCGGCTTACGCCTGTACCCTCGGCGGACCGGCTATGAATAAGCTCTATGTTTGCACCGCTGCGGGCTCTGGTCCGCAGGCGAAAGCTAGCCGTCAGGGCCGCATCGAATGTTGCCCAGTGGCGGTAGCTGGCCTACAGAGCTGACTACGTCTGTTAGTCATTAAGGTTTAACTACTAACTCGGCGCATAATTATTGCGCCTATACCCATTGCCGAGGCCTGTGCCAGAGCCTGCTTCGGAATAATCATGATACTTTCAACAGCACTACTGTTTGCCCTTGGCGCGCTGCTGCTAAATGGGGTGTTCGAGTTGGTTTACCGTGTGGCCCACAGTGGTCATATGCATGAAAATAGCTATATGATGGTGCAGACCGGCACGGTATTTTTGTGTCTTTTAATACTGAGTAGTAGTGGTATTGGTTTTGAATTGACACCGTCACTTTTTTTGTTGGGTTTGGTGGCCGGCGTTAACGGCTGGGTTACCGGCTGGACTTATCTCTATGCTATGGGCCGAGGGCCGGTAGCGGTTACCTCAGCGGTGCGCAAACTGGGTTTTATCGTTACCGCCCTGCTGGCGGTGTTTATTCTCGGTGAATCGCTGAGCACGCAACGGCTTATTGCCCTTGTCGTTGCGGCGCTGGCGCTGGTGCTTATGGCTTGGTCACCGGATGCCGACCATCGCCCCCACCCGGTTGTGTTTGTCAGCCTTTTCACTGCGGGCTTAATGATTTTTTTTCACAAGTTGGCGGCAATGAGTGGCGCCTCAGTGACGGCGTTTTTGATGGTACAGGCTGGCACCGCCCACCTGACTGCGCATATTGCCTGCCTGCGCGGTGACGGCTATCAGCTGCGGCGGCGGCTCAGTAGTTATGCCATGTTAACCGGTGCTGTTATAGCGGTGATGATGACGTTCAGCATGTACGCCCTGCGCAATGGCGACGCGGTGGTAATTGCGCCGATATTGCAGCTGGGGTTTTTAGTAACCGCACCACTGAGCTTTTGGCTTTTTCGGGAAAAAGTCACCGCCCGCAAGTTGTGGGGGCTTAGTGTGGGTGCGGTGGCTGTTGTCATGTTTGCCCAGGGCCAGTGAAACCGGTCGCTCAGTAGTTAGGGCTTTCGGTAAATGCGCCGTCAACAACCATATTGGTACCGGTAGTAAAGCCTGACAGTGGGCTGGCTAAAAATACTGCAGCATTGGCAATTTCTTGCGCTGTGGCCATACGGCCCATGGGGTTTTTAGCCATCATGCTGTGGAAAAAATCGGGCATATTCTGCTCGATCATATCCCAGGCCCCACCCTTGAAGTACACCGTGCCCGGCGATACGATATTGGCACGGATATGTTTATGCGCTTGCGCTTTAGCCAGGCCTTTAACGCAGTGCACTAGAGCGCCCTTAATAGCGCCATAGGCAGAGGGCTCCGCTGCTATATTGGACATGATTGAGCCGATGGAAATGATTGCGGCATCGCCGTTGCGGGCCGCGGCCTGCTCCAAAAAAGGCATAGCGACCTCGCTGGCGTTGACCAGTCCGAGAATGTCGATAGATAAACTGGCCTGCCACTCCTCTGCACTATTGCCGGTGGCCATGGCCGAAGCATTGCTGACCAAAATATCAATACCACCGAGTTGCGCTGCCGCCTCAGCTACCCATTGGCGCAGCGCCGCAGCATCGGCGATATCAACGGCGGCGCCGCTCACTTTGGCGCCCTTGGCCAACAGTTCGCTAACCACGAGCTGGACCTGATCATCGTTGCGAGCGCACAGCGCGACTTCGACTCCCTCGCTGATCAAATTTTCGACAATGGCACGGCCGATGCCGCGGGTGCCGCCCAATACCAGTGCTTTTTTACCGTTAAGTTTTAAGTCCATTGTTGCCTCGTTATGTTGAGTTGGGATTTAGACTTGAATCTGAATCCGGCTTTGATTTTGATAGTCTCGCCGACTACTTTATACTGCGGCACCGTTGCCCGAAGGTTAATCCGGCTGCGATCGTGATCCATCCGCCAGAGCTACCGTTAGCTGAGGCTACAGTGAATCCGAAGGCTATAACAGCTGCAAACAATAGCAACTTTACAATGCACTTACAAAGCGAGAGCGAACTATGAATATGAATGTAAACAGCCTTTTTTCGGTCGCCGGAAAAACCGCCCTAGTAACCGGTGGTTCCCGGGGTATTGGTGAAATGATTGCCGCGGGTCTGTTGAGCAACGGAGTGAAAGTCTATATCAGTTCCCGCAAAGCCGACGTCTGTAACGAGACAGCCCGACGTCTCAATGAAACCTATGACGGTGAGTGTATATCGGTGCCGGCAGACCTGTCCAAAATGGAGGGTATCGTGGCGCTAGCGGATGCGTTGAAAAGCCGTGAAGACAAGCTCGATATTCTTGTTAACAACGCCGGTGTGTCTTGGGGCGCACCACTGGAAGAATTTCCAGAAATGGGTTGGGACAAGGTGATGGATACCAATGTTAAAGGGGTGTTCTTTCTTACCCAAAAATTATTGCCACTACTGCGCAGCTCAGCCAATGCTGAAGATCCAGCGCGAGTCATCAATATTGGTTCGATTGACGGTATTAAATCTTCAATATTTGATGCTTTTTCCTACGGTGCCTCCAAGGCAGCGGTACATCACTTGACCCGCTTTATGGCCACCCACTTGACCAAGGAAAATATCCTATTCAACAATATCGCGCCGGGACCTTTCCCCACATGGATGCTCAGTACTGGAGTGGGTTTTGGTGGCGAAACTGACGGCGTCGATTGGGACAAAGTGGGCAAAAGTAACCCGACTGGACGGGTTGGTACACCGGAGGATATCGCCGGTTTGATTATTTTCTTGTGTTCCAGAGCTGGATCCTTCGTGGTCGGTGAGACCATTGCTCTGGACGGTGGTGTAGTCGCGACGTCCTAGAAAAGCGCCCCTAGTCCGCGGCGGCCTGTTCGCGGATAAACACCTGCCGCTACGTTTATCACCGCTTGCGGCACTGTTGGGCAACGGTGTTGTCAGACTAATCGCGCGGCGCCTGGCCATACAATACAGCATCGATTGGCTTTGCAGAATGTACGACAAAGACCACTAGTGGCGCGTTTAAAATAACGGCAACTCGCCGCTAGTCGCAACAACTGATTGAGAACGGTAAAAACCATTTAGCAATAGTGCCGAGTATCTTGCTCGTACCCAGAGTCTGTTGGCCATTATTAAGGAGAGTTTATTTTGAAACACGCGACCACGGTTATGCTACTAGCTGCAGTTGTTGCACTGGTATCAGCTTGCCAGATGCCAGTTGACGAAGCTGAAGCTAGCGGCCTCATAGCAGCAGTTGATAAACCTGCTGCCGATGGTTTGCTCGCTACTTCAACAACGTCTATAAAGTTGCTTGAAACCGTTGCCGCGGCACCGGGGAAAACGATCATACCCTATAAAAAGTACCAGCTGGCCAATGGCTTGACGGTGATATTGCATCAGGACGACTCTGACCCACTAGTCCATGTCGACATCACCTACCATGTCGGCTCAGCTCGTGAAGAGGTGGGCAAATCTGGTTTCGCGCACTTCTTTGAGCATATGATGTTTCAGGGTTCTGAGAATGTCGCCGATGAGCAGCACTTTAAGTTGATCACCGAGGCTGGCGGCACCATGAACGGCTCTACCAGTTCCGATCGCACCAATTATTATCAGACAGTCCCCGCCAATCAACTGGAAAAAGTACTGTGGTTAGAATCTGATCGCATGGGCTATTTATTAGATGCGGTCACTCAGGAAAAGTTTGAGGTGCAGCGTGAAACAGTCAAAAACGAACGCGGCCAACGCGTTGATAATAGACCTTATGGCCGTCTTAACGAGCGTATCGCAGCGGCTCTCTATCCAGCCGGACACCCCTATTCTTGGCCCACTATCGGTTTTCTAGAAGATCTAAACCGAGTCAACGTCAACGACTTAAAAGCGTTCTTTCTGCGTTGGTATGGCCCTAACAACGCCACTCTAACCATCGGTGGCGACATCGATGAAGCGCAGACGCTGGCCTTGGTCAACAAGTATTTCGCCGCAATTCCCCGGGGGCCGCAGGTAACACGAGCTGACAAACCGCTGACCACCCTAGAGGCTGATCGTTATATATCGCTGCAGGACAATGTAAATTTACCGCTGTTGTATATTACCTTCCCTACCGTGTATGTGCGCCATCAAGACGAAGCGCCACTGGATGTATTGTCCAATATATTGGGCGGTGGTAAGACCTCACTGCTGTATAAAAACTTAGTGAAGAGCCAGTTTGCAGTGCAGGCCGGTGCCAGCCACCCCTGCGCAGAATTGGCCTGCAGCTTTAGCTTGTTTGCGCTGCCACACCCGGCCTCGGGAAAAAGCATGAAAGATATCGAAAACGTCATTCGCGACTCACTGATCGAATTTGAAACCCGCGGTGTTGAGGACGATGACTTACTCAAGATTAAGGCGCAGATGGAAGTGGGGTTCATTTTCGGTTTGCAAAGCGTTAGCGGTAAGGTCAGTCAATTGGCTTCGAATCAGATTTTAACTGGCAACCCCAATTATATTGAACAAGATCTGGCTCGCTATAACGATGTCACCAAAGAGGATGTATTGCGTGTTTATGAGCGTTATATTAAAAACAGTCATGCTGTGGTGATGAGTGTGGTACCCAATGGAAAAATAGCAATGGCAGCGGCGCCCGATAACTATCAACCGGCACCTAGGGCTGTTGAACAAGGACAGTCGACCAGTTCTGCTGGCAGCCTGCAATTACGTATTGCCCCGACCACCTTCGATCGCAGTGTGATTCCTGCGGCGGCGGCCAACAAGCCGGTTTCAGTGCCGGCTATGTGGCGAGCTGATATGGCTAACGGCATTGAAGTGCTGGGCACGCAGAGTTTGGAGACACCGACCACATCGCTATTACTCAAAATTCCTGCAGGCCACTATTTTGACGATCAAACACTTCCGGGCACCGCCGCCATGGTCGCTGCTATGTTAATGGAGGCCACCACTGAGCGCAGTAGTGAGGCGATGACTAAGGCGTTAGAGAAACTCGGTAGCAGAATTACTATTGCTGCCGGCAACCGTTACCTCACGGTTAATATCAATACCCTGAGCAAAAATATAACCCCAACGCTAGCTTTGCTGAAAGAAAAATTACTGCAGCCAGCCTTTAACGATGCAGATTTTTTACGGGTAAAAAGCAATGCTATTGAAGGCATTCGAAATGCTAGAAAAGACGCAGGCTATTTAGCTGCTACCGCCTACAGACAGCTATTACACGCCGACAATATTGCCGCCACTGCCAGTGGTGGTACTGAACAGTCATTGGCGTTGATGTCACTAACTGACGCCAAAACTTTTTATCAAGGCCATTTCAAACCGGCGGGGGGGCAGTTAATTGCGGTTTCAAATCTTAGTGAAAATGTGCTGCGCAAAGAACTGGCCTTACTCGACAGCTGGCAAGGACAGGGACCGCAATTGGAACTGGAGTTAGCAGCGCCCAATAGCAAAGCGGGCACGGTTTATTTGGTCGATAAAGCCGATGCTGCGCAATCTGCGATTCGCATTGGCAAGCGTTCTTTGAAACAAGATATTAGCGGTGAGTACTACCGTGCTTATCTAATGAACTTTGCCCTGGGCGGCGCTTTTAATAGCCGAATCAATATTAATTTGCGCGAGGACAAAGGTTATACCTATGGCGCCCGCTCAGGTTTCAGTGGCGGCAAACTCAGTGGCAGTTTTACTGCCAGTGCCGAGGTGCGAGCTGATGTAACTGACAAGTCTATCGTCGAATTTGTTAAAGAAATTAGCAACTATGCAGACAAGGGTATTAGTCCGGAGGAACTACAATTTATGCGCCGGGCTATCAACCAAAAGGACGCCTTGCAATACGAGACTCCAGCGGCCAAGTTGCGTTTTTTAGCACAGATTCTAGAGCATGATTTAACCCCGGCTTTTGTTAAAGAGCGCCAAACCATCGTTGACACCATCAGCATGGATGAAATTAATGCGCTGGCTAAAAAACATTTGAATATAGAAGACATGTTTATATTAGTGGTGGGAGATGCAAAAATATTGAAACCGCAGTTAGAGGCGTTAGGCTACCCGGTTGAAATTTACCGGATTTAGTGGTGTTCGGTTCCTGCTATGTATACAGTTGACAACGGCCCCGTAGGGGCCGTTTTTCATAATACCGGTAGACGCTTTAATGCTCGTTTTTTGGTTCGTATTAGCGATGATAATACCGTCGACGTCTTATTTATACGCCCGGCAGCACTTCGCTCTCGCATAAGGCTGCATTGAATTTCAGCTATACCGGAAATCTTTTTCAAACACTCTTCAGTAGTCAATCACCGCAATACTGCCAGCGCACTTATGCTATAGCCCGCTATTTTT
>JBLHLU010000175.1:0-8334 GCA_047623385.1 Paraglaciecola psychrophila | reverse complement strand
GCCTATAGCGAGGCGAATTTGTTGCGTCATTTGAAATCTGGTCCCCGCTAATGGCCCGCGCCCTGCTCAATCTGAACGACCTTAAGCTGAGCTGGCAGTCGGACAGCGGCGTCGAGGCCCATACCGAAACCGAGGCCGTGGGTGTTGCTTACCATCACGGCGAGACGCTGGAATGTGGCGCTCGCGGCTGGTCTTCGCTGTGGCTTGAGCCCCAACACTGCTACAGCCAATATTGGCAACGGTTCAATCAACATGCACTGCAGCCTCAGCGACCCGGTGTTCGCCACCATGGCGACCTGGTTTTTCATCAGCTGCAGCAGTTGCAGCAGCAACACGGCTCGACCTTGGCTGATAGCGGCAGCGCCGCCGATACCGAGCTGATCATCTGCCCTCCCAGTCACTTTCGCGAATCCGAGCTGGCGCTGTTATTAGCGGTAGCGCAATCACTGCAATTGCCTGTAGTAAACTTTGTCGATAGCGCTGTGGCCGCGGCAGCGGCTGTCGATAGCGGGGCGCGGGAGCGACTGCTCTATATCGATATGCAATTGCATCAAACCCAGCTCGTTGAGCTTGTTGCCCTCGACGGTCTGTGGCGGCGCGGGGCAGTAACACCGCTGGGCGACTGTGGTCTGTTAGCCCTACTCAATACCGCAGCCCACTTTCTGGCGGACCGATTTATTGACCAACATCGATTTGACCCGCTAAAGCTGGCCGCAAATGCGCAGTATTTATACGCCTTGATCGCCACTAGCCTGCTGCACCATTCGGCTGACTTTACGGTCGAGCTGGACACTAGCGAGGGGCGCCTGAGCTTTACCATTGACGCCGCTAGCTGGCAGCAGATGCTTGCGCGACGTTTGCATTCACTGCTGCACAGTGTGCAGCAGCAGCTCGGACAGGGTGCGATTTGCCTGCATCATAACAGCGAGTGGTTGCAGGGCTTGTTCAGTTCGAGTACACCGCAGCACAGGGCTAGCGACCGGCAGATAGCTGAACATTTATTTCAACACTGGCCTGCGTTGGCTACCAGCGGCCCGGTTTTTATTGATGCACTGGGACGTCTAAGCTCTAAAGCGGCAGTTGCGGCCGCTCATTCCGCCCCTCATCGTGCAGACCAGCCCGCCACCCATATAGTATTCGATAACATCGCCTATGCGCTGGCGGAGGGGCTGTGGTTTAGTGGCGGCGAGCAGGACTTACATATTCACCAACAAGCTCCCAATGAACCGCTGGCATCAATGACTCTGGAAGGTGCCACGGTGCACCTTAGTTGGCAGCCCGGTTACGCGTTGTCCCGAGGATTGGCCGCAGAGCAGGCAGTGGCGGCCAGCGTCGGAGCAACCATCAATATACAACGACGCCAGCTAACCCTGATTGCCCTTGCCGACCCGTCGCTGGCCACGGCTGTCTGTGTCGCGGCGGATAACAGCTAATGGCGCGGCGCCGGACCGCCGGCTTTAATTTGTCCTTTCTCGATATCATGGCCTGTGGTTTTGGGGCGGTGACGCTGCTATTTCTTATTCTCAGACACCAGGGCGATATTCTTGTTGATACCCCCCAGAGCGAGCCGGAGATCGAATTGCTGCGCGAAGACATACAATACGCCCAGGCTCAGGCCGAGCGTCTGACGCGCTTACAGCAACAGCAGCGATTGCAACGGGAGTATCTGGAAAAGCAGTTAAAAACATTGAGTGGAGCTGTGGAGCAACAAGAGTTTGCGCTGCGCGCGCAGCAGGACCCCGAGCAGGGAATAGCGGCACTCAAGAAGCAGGTGTTGGAGTTAGAGGCGCGAACCGCTGAGGCAGAAGACCTGCAGGGCGGGAATAATAGCCGGCGCTTTATTGGCGAGGGCAATCGCCAATATTTGACGGGTCTGCATCTGGGCGGTGAGCGCATTCTGATCTTAGTAGACGCCTCAGCGAGTATGTTAGCAGACAATATTGTCAATGTGCTGCGCCGTCGCAACATGTCTGTTGAGCAGCAGCGCCAGTCGCCCAAATGGCAGTGGACCGTACGCACCGTCGAGTGGCTAATCGCGCAGCTGCCGGCCTACAGTCGCTTTCAGGTCTATGTGTTTAATACCGAAGCGAAACCGGTCTTGTTGGGTACTGAAAATACTTGGCTGGATGCCGCCGACAGTCTCGACTTGGAGCGCACCGTTGAGGCCTTGCAGCAATGGGTGCCCAACGGCGGCAGTAGTTTGATCAACGCTTTTAGCGCGATTGACGCAATGGCAGAAAAACCGGACAACTTGTTTTTACTCACCGACGGCTTGCCAACCCAAGGTCAGTCGCCACCTCGGGCTAGCAAAGTGTCGGGGGCACAGCGTTTAGAACACTTTTACGATGCAGTTAATGAGCTGCCACAGGCGATAACGGCGAATATTATCTTGTTTCCAATGGAGGGCGATATGCAGGCCGCTGGGGCCTTTTGGCAGTTGGCGGCGCGAACCAAGGGGGCGTATTTATCGCCCTCGCGAGACTGGCCATGATCACTCAGCTGCAGCGCAGCGCTGCGCTACAAAGAGGTCTGCGGTGAGAAGCCGGACCGGGCGCAGAGAGTTTCAGGAGGCCAGTATTTCTTTCCTGGACGTTATCAGCTGTGGTTTTGGCGCCATCGTATTACTGTTGATTATTGCCAGAATTGGCGATCCCGAAGGCATCGAACCGGTTTTGCTCATCGACGGTGATGTTCAAATGCTACAAAAAATGCTGTTTGAATTGCGCTCAGACAGTGCCGAGCGCCAGCGCGATATGGACAGTGGTGATCAGCGCTTGGCGGCCGATCGCCTTAGGTTGCTGCAGCTCAGTGAACGTTTAGCGGCGGCCCAGCGCCAGTTGAGTGCCGAGAAGTCCGATGCTACTAAGGAGTCGGCGCAGTTGCAGTTGGCGCTGCAAATGTTGACCGAAGAAATGGACCGCCTGCTGGGGCAAAACTACCAAAGTCAGAATCAGGTTATTGGTGGTATCCCAGTAGACAGTGAATACATTATTTTTGTTGTCGATACCTCCGGCAGTATGTACGCCGCCGCATGGGAGCGGGTTAAACAAGAAATGGTCAATATTCTCGATATCTACCCGCAGGTAAAGGGCTTGCAGATTATGAACGATATGGGCAATTATATGTATGCCGATTATCGCGGTCAGTGGTTGCAGGACTCCCCGGAAAGTCGCAAAGATATTGTTAGGCGGCTGGACCGCTGGCAACCCTTTAGTAATTCCAGCCCGGTCGAAGGTATTCAGCAGGCGATTCGCACCTTTTACGACCCTGACAAAAAAATCAGTATTTATGTCTTTGGCGACGACTTTAGCGGAAACTCCATCAGACGGGTCGCGGAAACGGTTGCTACGTTGAACAAGGCTAAAGGCGGTGAGCGCTTGGTGCGTATTCACGCGATCGGCTTTCCAGTGCATTATCAGGGGACCCCATCGCGTTCGGCGATACGCTTTGCCGCCTTGATGCGTGAGCTAAGCTACCAAAATGGGGGAACCTTTGTCGGACTCAACAGCCTTACTAAGGACTAGGCCGGCGATTTCACTGCCACCGCAAGAGGCATTTCGGTGGTTGCAGTTGATTGTCCACTATTGACGCTGTCTGGGTTTATACTGACGATTCGGGCGCCCGTTCCGGGATTTGAATGAGCCTTGGTATTGTGTGTTTTGCACCGAGCAGCACATTTCGAAGGACAGAGCGGCGACCGGGGTGCCACTATGATGTGGGCTTTAATACTAGGGTAAAGTGATGACGAGTAAGTTTTTTGTAAGAGCGACTAGGGTGTTACGAGGACCATTTATTTTTTTTGCGATGGCTATGGTTAGCGCCTGCGGTACCACTACCGTGACGGTGACTGGGAGCTATCCGGCGCCACTGACCAGCCCCTTGCCGGTAACAGCAACACTGTTGTTAGATGCAAGTTTCCGCGATTACATTGCCACTCCCAGTGACGATGTGCATATGAAGATAGGCTTGGCCCAGACCCAGATGATGGAGCAGGTGCTGGGACAGCGCTTTAAATCTCTTACCCTAGTGTCGACGCTGCCGGCCACTATCGACACCGATATATTGCTGGTGGCGTCAGTGGCCGGGGTGCAAATTGGTACCCCGGGTGAGACTCGTTTGGGTATCTATGAGGTGTGGATTAAATACAATCTGGCGATTAGTGATAGTGACAATACCTTGATCGCCAATTGGTTTATGCCGGCCTACGGCAAAACCCCCAGCGCGTTTATGGCCTCTGAGTCCAAGGCGATAGACACCGCAGCGCAGGTGGCGCTGCGCGATGCGGGAGTGCGTCTGGTCACTGATTTTCACCGTATTCCTGCTTTTCATTATTGGCTGGCCCAAAGCGGACAAAAGGCTGCAGCCAAAACCGATGCGGTGCCTCCGGCGGTCAGTCCGGCCGCAGTCAGTGGTGGTAGCAAGCCTCTAGCACAGGAGAATAACGATGTTTAAGCCGTTATTACTGGTCGTTTTTTTCGGTCTGCTGGCCGGCTGTGCCTCAACCAATATCGACGAATATCGCACCGCCAACGAGCCGCTGCAGCTAGACCTGAGTGAGCAAATGGTGGTTCTGGGCCGCCGCGATGCCGGTCACTACGAGACGGGGGTCGATTTCTCCAACTGTGTCGGTGACGTGATGACCTCTAATTCCACCTTGACGGTGATGCCTGAGTTGGAATTCATCGATGCTTTTTACCCTTGGTTTGAGCCCCGAGTGGCGCCTAAGAGTCTTGCCCGATTAAAACGGCTGCTCGAGGAGCCGCTATTGAGCAGTAAACTCGAGGAGTTAAATGTACGTTATATGGTGTGGATAGACGGAGAGACACATACCGTCGACTCCTCCGGCTCGATGGGTTGCAGCATTGGGCCCGGCGGTGCCGGCTGTTTTGGCTTTAGCAGCTGGGACGACGAGTCGACTTATGAAGCGATTGTCTGGGATTTAGTGACCTTTAAAGAAAAGGGGCGAGTTAGTGTCGACTCGGTGGGCACGTCCTATGTAGTCGGAGTGGTGATCCCGGTGCCTTTTATGGCCCGAGTGCAAAACGAGGCCTGTATTGGCATGGGTAAGCAGGTTAAAGCGTTTTTTGACAGCGAGGTCGAGTAACATGCGATTGCGCGCTCGAATCTGTAACACGCTGCTAGTTACTCTGATTTTAGCGCCGTTGCTGTGGCACAGTAGTTCACTACTGGCGGCCAGTGGTGACGACAAATATCAGCAGTTTATCAAGCAAACTCCAATTGTTAGTGATCCCAAGCTGCGCGATTATGTCAATACCATCGGCCAAAATCTGGCGGCTCATTCTAGCAAGCCCAATGCCAAATATACCTTTACCGTGCTGGATTCACCGGGACTCAACGCTTTTGCCCACGAGGGCGGTTATGTCTATATCTATCGAGGGCTAATGGCCTATATGCGCAACGAGGCGCAGTTGGCGGCGGTACTGGCCCACGAAATTGGCCATATTACCGAACGGCATGTTTCGCGCCAGCAGAGCGGTAATATTAGCGGCCAAGTACTGGCAATTTTAGCGGGGGTGTTATCCGGTAGCCAAGATGTCTTCGAGGCGGGGCAGCTGCTATCGAGTTCACTGATTAAAGGCTATGGTCGATCAATGGAGATGGAGGCCGATCTGAGCGGTGCGCAAACTATGGCCCGGGCCGGTTACGATCCACAAAATATGATCGATATGTTATCGGTGATGAAAGACTACGAGGCGTTAAAGAAAAAGCAATCGGCGGATCGTGGCGGTGGCAACCAGACTTACCACGGCTTGTTTTCTACCCACCCACGCAACGATGCTAGGCTGCGCGCAGTGGTCACTGAGGCCGATAAATTAGCGCAGTCATCGACCGTGTCCAGAGACGCAGGTACCCAGGCCTACCGGTTGCAAACCAACGGTATGATTTGGGGGGAAAATTTTACCGAGAAAGAAAAAAAGCCCCAGCGCTATAGCGATAGTCGCAAACGAGTGCGTTTTGATTTTCCCAAACAGTGGCAATGGCAACAGCTACTCAGTACGGTGAAGGGACACAATAGCGAAAAAACCGCTAGCCTCACTATGGAGGCGAGACCTAGAACATTGCAGTCGCCAGAAGAGTTTATGCACAATCAGTTAGCGGTTGGCGCAGTGCGGGGCGGGGCGGTGATCACCCCGGTTGGGCTCAGTGGCTATAGTGCTATCGCCGGTGGCAACAGTAGCGCTGTCCCGCTGCGCCGAGTCGCGGTCATCTACTATAAGATGCACGCCTATGTGTTTAACGGTGAGGTCAGTGACGCCGCCACCTTCGATCAATTCGACCCGTTGTTTAGCGATAGTATCAATACCTTTCGCACGATCACTCAGCGTGAAATAGACGGGCAAAAACCCAAAGCCATTTTCTATGTCAAGGCCACTGCAGCAACCGACTTTGGCATTTTGGCAAAACAGTTTGACTTAGGTGCTTACGGCGAGGATGAGTTGCGGCTGATCAATGGTTTTTATCCTACCGGTGAGCCCGCGGTCGGTGGCTGGATTAAAATTGTTCGTTAGTTAAAGCAAAATTCTATAAAAAACTCACCGCGGGTCACTGATAATGGCACCACTATCGGGGTGCCTGCGACGCTGTGTATTACGTCTTGATCTCGGCCCAATTGGACTGACGGTATTGTTAAGTCGAACTCTAAACCCTGTTCTGAGTAGGCTCGTTTAGCATCGCCGGTTATCATATTGGTGACTTCACCGACTAAATCAACAATGCTATCGTCGATAGTTGCAATTTTTCGCCGAGCATTTTTTCGGTGATTTCTAAAATAGCGGCTTCTGAAAAACTGATAGCTAGCGAACCGCGTACGCTGTTGCCAGCCAGATCAATTAGTCCTGTGATGTCCCCCAGCGGCTTTGACCCCACCTTGAGACTAGGTTTACCTCGACTAACGTCGGCCGATGCCATGGTGGTAAGAACGTTAATGGTGGATTGTAATAAGGGGTTTATGTATTGAAGATTCATACAATAATAGCGACTTCTCTTATTGATAATTCACTATAGGTTAGTTCGCTTTAGATATTTTTACAATTCAGAGGGCTGCTCTTTATATTTTATTTTTAACAGCCCTCAGTGCAAATTTTCCAGCGGGACTATTGGTTGAAGCTAGCAGTGAAAGCCCTGATACGTTTTGCATTTAGGCCCATATCACTAACCCCTACACGAGATACTGAGCGCAGATCGAGTTTGCTACCGGTATCGGTCGAGCGAATTCTAATAGCTATGTCGTCTTTGAAACCAAACCAAAAGGTAGTATCTGCGGCTTCGATAAGTCCCCGCTGGGAGTCTTGCAGGTAAACCTGCCAGCCATTTTCTTCACAGATTGCTAGAGCTCGATCAAAGGCGTCGCTAGGTGTCAGGGCTGAAATTATCGGCGCTAGATCGGGGTATGCTTGAGCCTGGGTTTGAGCAAGTTCTGGACTGTAGTCCAAGGAGTTGCTGCCTTCACCGCGCTGCACTTGAGCTTGTTCAAATGCCGGTGGCTCTAACACATCGGTAGTGATGTTGTGGATGGCTGGGTTGCCCTCGGCAATACCCTGCAAAACTATAGCAACAATTACCAGTGGCGGTAGCGCAATTAGGCTAGCCCAGCGCAGCACAGTGCGAGTAGCCACTTTAGGCTTTCGCAACAACCAAATGGCATTGATGATCTGAATAATTAAACTGCCGGCCATCGACAGTGCAAACAACATTAAACCGGTGGTAAATAGCCAAATGTCAAAGCGAGTTCCCAGTGCCGCCACCGGCATTAATACGGTGAAAATAATGGCCGCGTTGCGAATGATACGCGAAATTGTTGAGCTATCTTCAGCTGACATTAGTTATTCCTACTGCGGTTAATGGTATCGAATTTTCGGCTGCAAACCATTGTGCTCAGGCACTCACAGTGCCGCTGGTTATACAGCGCATGTTAGCACGCACTATAACATCGGCTTCGGTTGAGAGGGAATCGATTTTATTGTCTCAAGAAAGCGGTCAAAAGCACGCTCTTTAGCGCGCGGTCTGAGTTATTGTATTAATCTGCCTCACTTCCGATCGAGGTTCCTAACGACTGCTCTGAGCTTTCGTCTTTGGCCGGCAGCAGGGTGTAACAAGGAGTATATTCCCCTTGTAACTTCATCCGCCCACTGGCAATAAAGCGCTTTAGCAGTTGGTCAATTTGGGCCATTAGCTGCTGGTCACCCTGCAGTAAAAAAGGCCCCTGCTGGCGTACTTGTTCGATCGCCTCGGCTTTTATATTGCCTGCGACGATACCGGAAAATAGGCAGCGCAGCATGGCCGCGAGGCGATGTTTAGGTTGTTGTTGGTCTA
>JBLHLU010000174.1:0-8375 GCA_047623385.1 Paraglaciecola psychrophila | reverse complement strand
TATTTTGGGGCATAAGCCTACTTTTTAGTTTGGTCAGCGGCGTCGTGTTGGCGCTTAATATGCCAAAAATAAAGCGTATGTCTATGGCCTCGCTAGTGGCCGGGTCGATAGTGCTGTTAGCTGCCTTTACTGTTGGCTAGCCGGCGATGGGCGGGGCGCAGATACTGTTGGTATCCATAACTGTGCTGTAGTGGGAAAGCCCTGCGATAGTTCACAGTTTCCCAACAATACCGCTGTCTGAGAATGCCTATGTGCGCATGCTGCCTCGTAACGTCCCCAAGCTTGATCGGCAGTTATCGGGTGTTCAGTGCTATCGCGATCTCAGCATGACTGTGTTTGCGCAATGCAGTAGCGTGGTTGCTTAATGCGAATAGAGCAAGCTTGTTAGCAGCCCTTTTCATTTGCCGCTGTAGCGTGTCTCGAACCGGTTTAGATGGCAACTGACACAGTGCAAGAATGCAGGTTACCGCGTTGATCCACTGAGCGTTCAAGGAGCTAATATGCGCCAGGGTGCCTAACGCAATAGCAAGAAACTATCAGAGCAGAAAAGGGGACTGATTGTTAGGCTGAATGTCCTACCCAGTGGTTGTCCCAAAATATCTCGGTGGGGATACGCTTACCGCAGCGGGAAACCTCACCAATACCGCTACTTAACCACCAATTGCCATCGATACTAGTGGCGGCTGAAATATCCAATGCATTGGCAGATTTAAGGTATTGGCCTGGATGATTCCAACGTCCATAGATATGTCCCCGTGGCGAGGTTACTACCACTTCGCTGGCAGACACTGCGACGTTAGCGATATATCCATTAAAGCTTGGCCAGCCGCTTTGCGGCCGCTCGGCCACTTGCCAGCCTTTCTCTATGGAATAGCTATAGAGTAAAGCATCTTGGGTAGGTGTTGGGTTCGCAAGCTGCATACCTACCCAAAGGTTTTCTCCAACACAGTCCAAATGGCGCGCACTGAGATTGCTTTGTGGTGTTGGTATCAAGATACTAGCCGACGATGAACCAACGGTTTCCGGATCAATAAAAACTAAACCGGATTCGAAACTAGCGGCATTCAAAATGGTGCCGCCAACGGATTGCCATCCACCCACAGCAATAACTATTTGGTCGGCGATTGACAGTATTTGGTGGGCCCCAAGGCCGGTAATTGATAGTTGTTCGGGTTGTTGAGGCAAGGTCTCCAGCGTGTACCGCAATAGGATCGATTTACTGGTTTCGTTCTGAGAAGCTGTAGCCCAAAGTTCCTTGTTGCCCAAACTATTGGTCCTAAATAGCGCGTGTCCTTCGAATATTAGCCCCGCTGGAACTTGAATCTGCGCTAACGCTTTGCCATCGGCGGGACTAAATAACTGAATAAACGTGCCTGGGCGTCGCGCTACAGCCGCACCTATTGATAAATCGTCGCTCAGACATAGTTCGTGCAACCGCGCGGGTGTATCGAGTTGCCAGAGCAATTTGCCGCTCTGGTCAATACAGGCTGCCCCATAAAGTTCGCCATGACTGCGAAATCCACCGTAAAGACGAACAGCGGGCGCACCTATTGAGCAGGCGCTAAATGGTATTGCTGCCAAGCTCGCGGCACTGAATTTGATAAATTGGCGACGTTGAAGCGTCATTGACTAGTCGCCATCGTTATTGTTGAAGCCAATCAAAATGCCATAATTGGGCGCCAGCGCAGTTTCTAGGAAATTGGCCAGCTCCCCGAGTAGGGTTTGTAAGCCATCCAAGGTATCAGCGCTTTGTTGGTGGCCCGCAAATTTTTCAAATTGGGTCAGTACGTTATTTGAGGCCTGCATATAAGCTTGAAGCTTCGTTTTATTTTCCATTGAAATAACGGATGCCCGGCTGGTAAGCTCGAGCATCTGGGTCAAGCTGAGCAGAGACTGCTGGTATACTAGCCAGGTACTTTTTGAACGCCATCCCTCTGCCAAGTAACTTAGCCATAAGCCTTCTTTATTTCGACTTTGTCGCAGGTGATCTGACAGCCGCGAAATCTGTGAATAGAGTAAGTTAAGGGCTATTGAGCGCCCGGCAATGACGTCTGAATCAAGTGTCCATTCATCGAGTACTACCGGCGCCTTTTGATGATGCTCATGCACTGCTGCTACGTCGGCCAAATAAAGTGTACTAACGAGTTCTAAATTGGTGCAGCGCTGCGCTCTTGTTAGGTCTTCGCTATAGAGTAACCACTCTATAGCTGGTATACCTTTTTCGGCAGCGGTAAGTTGATAGTCAGTGCCAGTGCCAGTGCCAGTGCCAGTGGCTAAAGGCTGGGTGGATTTTATACGCGTGGACAGACGAATCTCCGTCATATTGCGCTTGTCTGGCCAGTAGTAAAGCGTGAAGGACAGTGCTTGCTGGTCGATCGCTTGGTAGGGATAGCCATTGATATAACCCCAGTGGGCCAGTGTTTTTGTAAAGGCAGATCTCGCCGCACCGATATCCGCCGAACCGTCACAATAATTGCGATTAGCGGTGAGCATCCCAGTGGCATTGTCTAGCCAAGCGTCGGCTTGTATATTGGCCCAGTTCTTCCAATGTAATGAAAGAGAAGCCTCTTTTGAAGTGCAAGAAAAGAGTATCGAGGTCATCGCGGTGGCGATCAAAAAGCGGTAAATATTCTTACACATTTAGAGAGAGTCCAAAAAAAGAAGCAGTAATGCTAGTTTATCGTCAGTTAGTTGCGTGACGTTTTTTCTCGCTATAGCCGCCTCGCCGTCATGCCAAAGTATGGCTTCTAGTACATTGCGGGCGCGTCCATCGTGCAACAGATGGGTATGGCCGTTAACGGTTTGATATTTGCCCAAACCCCAAAGCGGTGGTGTACGCCATTCGCGGCCAGTTGCATCAAAATCAGGTCGGTTATCTGCCAAGCCTTCGCCTAAATCGTGCAGTAACAAGTCTGTGTAGGGATAAATTGTCTGATCACTGAGCGCGGGGCTAATGCCAACGCCGGTTTGCCAGCTTGGAGTATGGCAACCGCTGCAACCAACGTCGTTAAAGACGTTTTCACCGGCTAAAACAGCTTGATCCGCGGCATCGGTGCGAGCGGGAACAGCCAAGTGACTAGAGTAGAAGCTCACCATGTTTAAGAGCTCATCACTAATTTCAGGATAGCCTCCGTCAGGTGCTTCTACGCAGTTAGTTTGTGCAGGCATACAGCTTTCTGCCGGCGACAAGTTGGAGGTGATGCCAATATCGCCGAAAAATGCCGCCGCACTTTGTTGTTTTACGGTCGGTTTACTGGCTTTCCAGCCAAACCGACCAAATGCCAACTTTTTGTTGATGCTGTCCCAGACTGTATTCGGTCTGCCTGAAATACCGTCTTGATTGCTATCTTCGGCATCGGCGTTGTTCAAAATATCCGCCGCAGGTATTGCATCTAACAACCCTAACCCAATCATGGCTGGGGCGATTCTTGGGCTTATCATCAAGTCACGGTGCATTGGACCGTAGCCCAAATGTGTTAGTTTAATAACAGGCTTACGCAGCTCAACGATTTTGCCGTTAGCCATTTCGAAACTCGAATACTCATAGTTCCACTGAACCCTTGCCTCGGGTTGCACACCTGCCACAGAGAAGTCCTGTAACTGATCGCCGTAAGTCGGCTCGGCAACTACTCCAGCGGTGACCGGTCTAGGGTTTTTTTCTGTTGCGGGGATACTTAGTCGAACCAGGGCCGAAACAGCATGCACTTGACCGGGTAGAGGTGGGTGACCGCGACCATCCTTGATATGGCAGCCCTGACAGCTATTGGTATTGAATAGCGGGCCAAGGCCATCTCTTGCCGTGGTGGTTGCGGGTGCGGCTATCCAAGGGTTTCTAAAAAAGCTATTGCCGATACTAAAATTCATCCGCCCTTCAAAGTCGAGATTGGAGGCCGGTTGCGAAAAAGCGTTTTCGTTTTGAAACTGCGTGGTAGTGCCACCACCGGGTAGACTAGGGTCGGCATAGGCCGCGGTGGTAGATAGCGAGCTAATAAAAACAGCGCCAACAATCTTCGCCGTCTTTAGGTAACGAAACCGCATGTTTAGAAATGTCCTTCCGTATTGGGCGCAAGTGAATTGAGTCCAAGGGCTATTGCGGAAGCTTCGATTACCCGGGTTTGAATGACCAGCGCATCAACAGCATTTTGTATCATTGCTGCGCCTTTTGTATTTCCGGGTGATATTAACTGGTCAAAAGCGACTCCAGATTGTGCAGAATCAACTATTAACCCGATAGTATAGGTAGTGTTGTTTAGTGCTGCTGTTAACTTTTTAGCAAGAGCGGGTTCGTATTGTTTTAACAGCACAACAATCGATAATCCGTGGCCAAGGTTGCCGGCGAACTTGGACTGGCCCATCAATACATTTGAGATGCCGATTTGATCGTGCAGAAGAGTGAAATGCGTATTGTCTGAAAAACAATCGTGTTCATCTTCGGGAGAGTTAGCGTACAGAGCAACCTTCATGCGCTCGCCAGCCAGCTCGCCAAGGGAAAGACTGCCGACACTAAATAAAATACGGCGTAGTTGTTCCTTTGCATGTAGATCCGCAAATTCATTGCCGTAGCTCCCTGTTGCGGTGGTGTCCCATTGAGTAATAATCCACTTCAGATCTTCAACTAGCAACTTTGTTACTGCCAACAGGTAGTCGCGTCGGCGGTCACAATTGCTGTTAGTACAACGCGCGGCATCGAGGGCAAAGTCTGTACTGGCACGGTTACCTGCTCCCGGGCCAGTACCATTGAGATCCTGGCCCCATAATAAAAATTCGATGGCATGCCAGCCAGTAGCAACATTGGCTTCGGTACCGCCCAATTCGTTTAAGCTCGCTAGGAGCGCAGCATTTAAGTCGGTTAGGTCGAGGGTTCGGGGGCCAATACTAAGGCTAGTATTGGCAATCAGATTTGCCTGGCCAACAGGGTTGCCTAGTTCATAAAAATAGCTGCTTTGGTCTACATAGTCGATAAAACCTTCATCGATAGGCCATGAATTCAGCTGAGGTTCCCAGTTATCAACTACTGGATTACCAAAACGAAAAGCTTCGATTTCCGCATAAGGTTTGCGGGCTTGGGTCCAGCTGTCTCTTGCGGCTTGAAGACTAGCAGCACTTGGAGATGCTAAAAATGCTGTAACCGTATTTTGCATGACCAGAGCTTCACTTAGAGAAGCACTAAAGGCTTTTGACGCGTGTTCAAGATAGCGCGCGCCAACGGCTTCGAGTTCAGTGTCTGTGGGTGCCGCCTGAATGGTCGCGCTGAAAAGCACTGATATAGCGGCATAGGCGATTAAATGCGGTAGCTTAATTATGGGCATAGTAGACAATTCACTGTTTTCTGTTAACGTAAATGAGAAATGTTATCATTTAGAAATAGTCAAGAGCAATAGCAAATGATCATTGCCAACGATTATGTGACTTACCCGCTAAGTCTTGAGCCAATCGACCGGGAGGCCAAGTTCTACTAACATTGTCGCACTAACATTGTCGCACTAATATTGCCGCACCGACATTGTCGCACCAATATCGTCCCAGCAGCATTATCCCTCTAGCATTACCCCTCTAGCATTAGTTCCAGTAACATCGTCCCACCACCATCCTTAGCCACAGCAGCCCAATGTACGACAGCGCTGTTGTACAGTTGGTTGACCCAGTTAATGGTTAACTGACCCTTCCAGGCAAGGTGTCGCTGTTTACTGTGTTTTATTGCAGCTTTTTACCATGCTAGTTACATCTGTGTGTTTCGACCCCATCATACATACCGTTCCTTATCGGCTGTGCAGCTTACGCCATCAAAAGCTATGGTTCAGTTCTGGGTATCACTTTCCTTGGTAGGTCTACACATTGTTGGTTTCAGCGCTAATTATCAGCGCGCAGCAAGTCAATGAGATCTCTAACCGGCTGGCTCTGTTAGCTATCTTAATACCCGTAGATAGTCCATAAGGTGAAAATTCGTACTCAGCTGCACTCAGCTGCACTCCGAACAGGACGATAATAGGGTGATGCTACAGTTTTAAAAAGGTACCTCACTAAGTGGTATTTTGTAAGCGCTGATACAGACTGCCACTTCGGCATTCTCTGTGGTCAAAATTTCAGGCCCACACATAATGATATTACCTAGTAATAGGGAATACTGACGGTTGCTTCTCTTGGTATCGCAGGAAGCAGTGATAAAGTGTTATTGAGCAGTGAAGTGTTACTTATTGATCAAGTGCTTGTATCAAATATGCCTACTTCCTGTTGTTTAAACGAAGAGTCAGTCGGCCAATTAAATCTAAATGAGAATCATTTGCATTTAATTAGGGGAGGGATTATCATCACAGCTTACTGATAAGGTCACCCGATAGAGTAAGGTTCATGAAGATCAATTTTCTTTGCATAAATCACCGAACATTTTTTACTACGCAGCCTGAAGAGGCTTTCCAAAGCTGTGTTCGTACCTGCGATACCGGCTGGACGTTATATCAACAAGGTCGCTGGCAGGAGGCGCTTCCCTATGTCGGCACCGCCTTTGAGACAGCGGAATTATTGTTGAATAACCGGGTGATGGCGCCTCGCATTGCTATGGACTGGTTTCTTCACGCGCAGGCCGGTTTGATACAAGTGCTGAAAAAATTGGGTCACCTAGAAGCTTGTGAGGGCATTTATCGAGGAACCATCGATCGGTTGAAACAGGAGCAAACAAGTAACCCCGAGATGAACGCCACTATTGCGCAGCAAATTATGCGGCTAAATGCAGAGCGATGTGAGGTGCGCAGTGACGGTGAACCAGACGTGTGGAGAGTTCAGCCACTGGGTAATAGTCAGAGCGCTATCGTTTTACATTAGGTGTATGAGTGAACATAGCCTGCACAATGTCTGTAGATAATTGCTTTGATGCTGATTTTTCTCTCGATTTTTTTATTGCTTAGCCCTCGGGTCTACAGGGCGCAGCTAACGGCGAATGGTGGTATTTCAGTAGATATATTATTTTTCCAAAACGTTTACAACTGATCGCTGGTATTAGAAATCTCGTTCGTTGGTTCGATAAATTGATTCAAAAAACACGCCAATTTGCTAGGTATTGGGTGTTGGCTGGCGCGGCTATCAGGCAAGCTATTGCTACTCGTTGCAGGGCGGTTGCAATAACTGCTGCGCCAATCAACACCCAATACCTATCGGTTACTTTTGCACAGCTAGATTGTGCATTGCCAAAAAGTAACGGCGCTTTACCAGTGATTGCAGATGCGACAGTGAATAGTATTAAAGCCGAGTAGGGCTTCAAGCAGATCTGTCAGATGCAATAAGATCGCGGCTTAGACGAGACCCAATGTTGAGCGGGAGCGTCATGTGCGTGGTAGCACAAGGAGTGCGGTCTGATGCAGGTAACTATTGTAATCGCGCTGTCAGCAAAACTATAACGTAACCGGTCAGTTTTAGTTAGCTACATCCCGCGACTGAGTTGGCAGGCTCGCCTCCAGTGGGTTAAAAAGCACCAAAGGTAATTCACCTCGATGGATGACAAGACTCCTTTGTTGTATGCGCAAGCGATGACGACCCGCGAGATAGTCACGATGTTCAAAAACCTGTTCGGTGCCAATGGCCCACCAATGTTAATTGTTAGGGTTAACGATGCGCTCTATCGTTAGTTTACATTGAATCTATTGTGATCAAAATCCTGCAATACCAGACCACAATCTGTAAAAAGTTTTATCTGGCCCGCGGCACTAATATGGAGGACCAGAGCGGTTGTTGGCGCCGTGCCTATCGGAAGCTAACGGTGTGAGGTTGTGGCTCAGCGTGCTCACAGAGCTTCAAAATAGCGGTGTAAGAGGTATGATAATAGCCTCTGGCAGTGAACGTGACTGGGCTAACGCTTCTCCCTGTACAGACTTAGATAGATAGTTAGTTAGATAGCTTTTATCCTCACTCACAGCGCTGAAAACACCACCACCGGCGTTCAAGCAGAGTGTTTTATCGACAAATCTCCCCATGCCTCAGGATAAAAACTAGTTTTACCGAGTAACCTCCTTTTAACGGAATGTGCTGACATCGAGGCTTGAGAGAATGCCTTGTAGCAGGCGCGTCGTCGCTTAGTACTGTCGCTCACAGTGCCATTGCACATAGAGCTGCCACATACAGTACCGTCACACACAGTAGCAGCGGTTTAATACTCAAGGGCTGAAGATACCGCGCCGACAGTGCTCAAGCAGTTTGACTGCAACCTGCCTAAACGCCACCCTCCGGCTGCCACTTCTTTTTTGCCCTTGGTCCCGGGAATCACCAGCAAGTTCTGCAACACCCGCTGGCGGACAATATTGCTTATGCGTTCTCTATCAGCCTTTGTTGATGCTGGCACTATGGACATTTTTTGTGAGATGACTCACCTGTTTAATATCATAGAC
>JBLHLU010000173.1:0-8429 GCA_047623385.1 Paraglaciecola psychrophila | reverse complement strand
TTCAGACTGTTTCAGGAAATTTCATAGATTGGCGGAAGAGGTAGGAGTCGAACCCACCAGGCACTTATTAAGCGCCTCACTGGTGTTGAAGACCAGGCACCCCACCGGGGATATCGCTCTTCCATAACGTTACTGCAGCCGGGCAGTATAGGCCGACGAGTTAACCGTCGGCGCGGTTGACATCGAGAATGATGCGCTCGTTACCGCGCCGCTGAGTAAAACGGATTTTGTCGAAGTATTCAAGTAGTTCTATCGCTAAATTTCTCGAGCAACCGCTGGCGCCCTTAAATTGCACCACGGTAAAAGCCGCACCCGCTTCTCCGAGCTGCAATACCGCTGTCGTATAAGCTTGCAACGCAGTGGGTTTGGCGTAACGCTTGTCGGCAATTTGCCGTACATCGCCCAATTTTACCGCTGCTCGCAGCGCACTGTTTAAATCCTTGTCCGATAAACCACTGAGCTGTTGTAGCTCAGAGCGCAGCGGTACAGGATTTTCTGCGGCATTAAGGGCCTGTTCTAGCTGCGACCACTGCTGCATTTGCTGCGGCGAAGTCGCCACTCGGTGACCACTGGCAGTTAATGCACCGCCGCGCAATAGCGCAGCACCGTCGCTGATTAGCTCGGTAATCAGCGCTGCATACAATGGCTGATCGATATCACCGCGCAGCTCAGTAGGCGCTACGCCCTCGCGCAGTGGGTTGTGCCGGTGCCACTGCTGCAGCTGCTCAAGTAATTGTGCTTTATCACTCTGCCAGCGCTGTGCACCTATAATATAAGGGCCACGCAGTAAAAATGGCAGCTCGTGCATGACGCTCTGCTCATCATCACGAATATTCCAGCTGCGTTTAAACTGTTCAAAATTGAGCAATCCGCCCTGTTCAATCAATAGCTGCTGTAGCACTTCAAGCGGCGAGTCGTGCTCCAGCGCCCTTAGTTGTAGCAGCGACTGCGGGCTATTCTTTTGGGGTTTTTCAGCGACCGGGTTCAGTATCACCCCCCCTCCTAAGCTAATACTCTCGCTGTCGTCTCGCAAAATAAAACGGTCACCGCGACAGATACTAAGCGGCTCATCGAATACCAATTGCGCTAAGGTACTCGAGCCGGCACCGAGGCTGCGCGGCGCTTCAAGGCATAACAATTTCGCTGCATAGCGCCCAGCGCCCAAATGTATTTTAACCGGCGACAAGTGCTTGAGTTTAAAGGGCGCCGAGGCCAGTAACTGCAAACGCACCGCGCAGCGATCACTGAGTTCGCTCAATGCCGGTGCCACCAGCATGCTACCGCGCCCAATGGCGTCTCGCTCGATGGCTCCGCTTAGATTCAACGCGCAGCGCTGACCGCGAACACCGATAGCCGCAGACTGATCCTGAGCGTGAATACCGCGCACCCTAACCGCTACTCCCTGGGGCTGTAATAACAAACTATCGCCGACCGCGACCTGACCGGCGCTCACCGTACCAGTGACCACCAGGCCGCTGCCCTTGATCGAAAATGCCCGATCGACCGACAGCCGAAAGTGCCCTACCCCTGTGCGCTGCTCAAAGCCTAGTGCAGCGCGGTCGAGATGTTGCTGCAGTGCTGCCACCCCTTCACCGCTGGTATTACTGAGCGCGAACAGCGGCGCCGCTGCACCGACCAGTGCTTTTAGCTGTTCACCGACTTGAGTTACCCTAGCCGCGGCTACGCGATCGATTTTTGTCACTACCAGAATATAATCGCGCACCCCCATCAACTGCAGCACAGCTAGGTGCTCTTTGGTTTGCGGCATCGGCCCATCGTCGGCGGCGACCACTAACAGCCCGATATCGATGCCACCCACGCCGGCAATCATGGTGTTGATAAAGCGGCTGTGACCGGGCACATCGATAAACCCCAGCACCTTGTCGGCGCCCAGCGGGCGGTAGGCAAAACCGAGATTAATCGACAGTCCGCGGCGTTTCTCCTCTTCCAATCGGTCGGTATCGACTCCGGTTAGTTGTTTGATCAGCGAGGTTTTGCCATGGTCGACATGGCCGGCGGTGGCGACAATCACAACTGCAGCGCCGACAGCTGCTCGATAAACGCCTGCTCATCTTCCAAACAGCGTAAATCCAGCAGCAGTACGCCATTGTTAAGCCTACCCACCACCGGTATCGGTAGTTGCCGCAGCGCCGTTATGAGCCCGCGTAGGGCGCTGTCATCGCCGCTGTTAACGGTAATACTCAGCGCCGCACTAGGCAGGGTTTCTACCGGTAGCGCGCCACTGCCAATTTGACTGCTACAGGGCGCAACCGTAACGGTGAAACCGATACCCAGTTGCGCCGTCAGCGGCGCTAGTAGACGCTCACCTAGCTCGGCAATATCGGCTTGAGGTCTTGTCAACTGGCGCAGGGTCGGCAGTTCTTGAGTGAGCCGCTGCGGGTCGCGATACAGCTTCAAAACCTCTGCTAGCGCCGCTAAAGTCATCTTATCGAGCCGCAGTGCTCTTTTTAACGGGTTTTTTTTGATTGCCTGAATCAGCGCTCGACTACCGGCAATCATGCCACACTGGGGACCGCCCAATAACTTGTCACCACTGAAGGTAATAATGTCAGCACCGGCCTCAATAGACTGCGCCGCGGTGGGTTCCGGCGGCAACCCTAGAGCTTTTAAATCGAGCAGATTACCGCTGCCCAAATCAACTACAAAAGGCAGTTGGTGGCGATGGGCCAGAGCGGCCAGCTCAGCTTCATCAACCGACTCGGTAAATCCCTGCACCACGTAATTACTGGTATGTACTTTCATCAACAGCGCTGTATCAGCGTTTATCGCCTGCTCAAAATCAGACAGGTGAGTGCGGTTGGTCGCCCCCACTTCAACCAAAGTGCAATTAGAGCGCTGCATCACTTCTGGTATACGAAAGGAACCACCAATTTCTACCAACTCGCCCCGGGATACCGGCACTTGCCGGTTGATAGCCAGCGTATTGAGCACTAACAATACTGCGGCGGCATTGTTGTTAACCACTGTCGCCGCCTCGGCACCGGTAAATTCACAGATCAACGCCTCTACGTGGCTGTCGCGGTCGCCGCGCTCGCCAGTGTCTAAATCGAATTCGAGATTACTGGCTCCTCCAGCCACCGCGACTACCGCAGCCAAGGCCTGCTTTGGCAAACTGGCGCGCCCCAAATTGGTATGCAATACCGTGCCGCTGAGATTAAACACTGGCCGCAGCGAGGAGCGGTTGCCCTGCTCTAAAAGAGCATCCATTTTCTGCGACAGTTGCTGTAAATCAAGCTCTGCCTGCGAACCGCCCAGAATATCGGCCCGGGCATTATCGAGTTCGATACGAATCAGCGCGATCAGTTGATCTCGACCCCAGCGATTAATCTTGTCGGGCCAACGCTGTAATAAAACATCGACGGAGGGTAGTTGGCGCAGGCGTTCATTCATGGCACAGGTTCTTTTGATTTTGGTGGAGGTAACCATAGCATTGCCGGGGGGCATAGCACTACTAACTGTCATTTTTACCGTGGCGCTCGCGCCTCAGTAAAACCGCTGCGACTAGAGCGCGGCAATCAACTGGAGTGCTATTGCGACCAGCAACATACTGAGATATTGGCAGCGACTAAAAAGTATAGCGAGCGCAAAAGCTACCGAGGTGGAAACCTTGCAGCAACGTCGATCAGCGACCGACTACGCAACTGATCGGCGACGATTGCGCCACAGCAGTGGCTATATGCTGAGCCAATATCAACGCGGTTACAGACCTAGCGGACCCATTTGCGCTGGCTATCGATGCAGACAGTGCGCTGTGCCGACATCACCGGCACAGCCTTCAGCGATATCGCAATTTGCATGGCTCTAGCCGGTGGCGGGAAATAACCGCTCAGGCCATAGTGCCGCCCCAGGCGGGACAGCACAACAAAGCTTAATCCTTAGCGTAAAATTGGGCGATACTGGAAAAATCCTTACCGCCTTGGTCTTCACCGCCGCTGTGCTTATGCAGGTTAAACAAGTTGCGCGCCGCAGCACCCATCGGTACCGATGAGCGACTGGCTAGGGAGGCTTCCATCGCCAGCCCCAAATCTTTTAACATAAGGTCAACCAAAAAGCCGCCCTGATAGTTATTGCTAGCCGGCACATTAGCCATAACGCCGGGCACTGGATTGTATTTTTCCAGCGACCAGTTACAGCCCGAACTCTTCAGCATAATCTCCGACAACACTGCGGGGTCTAAACCGTTGTCCATTCCCAATTGCAGCGCTTCGGCGGTGCCCGCCATATGAATGGCCAACAACATATTGTTGCACACTTTGGCGGCCTGGCCGGCACCCACCTCTCCGGCACGAAATACATTGCTGCCCATCGCATTGAGTACCACTTTGGACCGTTCAAAATCGGCCTCACTGCCGCCTACCATAAAGGCTAGGGTGCCCGCCGCCGCCGCCGCAACACCACCTGAAACCGGGGCGTCAACAAAATGCAGCCCGCGCGCCGCCGCTGCGGTACCCACGGTACGGGCATTAGTTGGGGCAATAGTCGAACAATCTAAAATCAGCGCGTCGGCGGGAATAGCCGCTAACAGACTATCGCCGCCGTCGCTGCCAATATACAACGACTCCACAATAGCGCCGTTGGGCAACATGGTGACTACAAAATCAGCGCCGGCAACGGCCTCGACAGCACTGGTGGCAATAGTACAACCGGTTTTCTTAGCTTGGGCTATAGCCTGTTCTGACAGATCAAAGGCCTTAACCTCAAACCCCGCTGAGACTAAATTGGCAGCCATACCGCCACCCATATTACCCAGTCCGACAAACGCTACTGATTTACTCATGATCTATCCTCGGTTAAGTCTGCCAGTGGGTTGCTTGGCCAGGGGGCTTGGAAAAAAGGGTCTACTGCAGCGCTTGCCACCGCAGCCAGATCGGGGTATTGCCATTGTGGGTTTTGATCTTTGTCTAACAACAGTGCGCGCACGCCTTCGGAAAATTCTGGGTGGCGCATAATATTGGTCCCGAGCAATAGCTCCGATTGAAAGACTTGGTCTAGCGGCAAGCCGCGACTTTGATTAAGTTGGCGAAAAATCCACTTAATCGCCAGCGGCGAGCCACCGGCCAAACCGGCCTTGGCCCGCTGCAGCCATTTATCATGGCTGTCCAGTGCCGCAATGCGCTGGGCAATCACTTCAACATTATCACCGGCACACAACTGATCAATCAATAACTGCTGAGACGCCAAATTGCCCACCGGCATAGTCTCCAGTGATAACTGCTGCAGGGCCGTTGCCGCAGCGCTAATACTCTGATCATCGACATGTTTATCACGGCGCCATTGCAGCTGCTGGAGCATCTCAACGAAAGCATCTTTGTGCTGGTGATTGATAAAATAGTCTGCCAGCCCAGCATAAAGACTATCGGCGCCGTTAATGGACGCAGCAGTGAGCGCCAGAAAACGCCCACACAACCCCGGCATTTTATTCAGAAAATAACTACCGCCAACATCGGGAAACAGCGCAATAGTAACTTCGGGCATCGAGATCCGCGTCTTTTCAGTCACAATACGGTGGTTACAGGCGGACAAAATACCCAGACCGCCGCCCATCACAATGCCGTGCCCCCAAACAATGGCGGGCTTGGTAAAATTATGTAATAAATAATCCAACCGGTATTCGCGCTCGAAAAATGTTTCGGCGTATTCACAGGGGCCACCGGGTTGGCTGACCGAGGATTGATGCAGGGCTTGAACATCGCCCCCGGCGCAGAGCGCGCGCTCGCCGGCGCCATCGATAAACACTGCGACAATAGCGCTATCGCACTGCCACTTGAGCAGTTGTTCACTGAGCAGGTCAACCATTACCAGAGTGAGTGAGTTGAGCGTAGCCTCGACATTAAGCCGGGCCCGGCCTATCGCTTGGCCGTTGCCACAGGGTAATTGATCAAATAAAACGGGACTACTCATTAGCAATTTTTCCACTGTACCGGACGTTTTTCAATAAAGGCGGCAACCCCTTCTTTTTGATCCTGGCTGTCCCATAATTTAACAAACTGTTGGCGCTCGCGGCTGAAGGCAGAATTAATATCACCGCCCCTAGCTGCCATAATTAACTCTTTACAATAGCGCACCGAGGTCGGCGACTGACTCTCTACCTTAGTGGCTAATTCCAGCGCCCGCTGCAACACCGTACCGGTTGCCACAACTTCACTGACTAAACCGATTTTTTCAGCCTGAGGTGCTTTGATGCGCTCGCCCAATAACATCATACGCTTAGCCCAGGCTTCACCTACCAGCCAAGCTAATTGCTGTGAACCCAACCCGCAGGGCAATAACCCAACCGCCGCTTCCGGCAATGCCATCTGTGCCTGCGTCTCGCAAATACGTACATCGCAGGACAGTGCGACTTCTAGCCCACCGCCCATAGCAAAACCGGTAATTGCCGCAATCGATACACCCTGGTAGTTAGTCAACGCCTCAAAAGCCTCGCCAAACGCCAGTGAAAATTCAAAGGACTGGGCCTTATCATCGTGGTTAAAGCGATTGAGGTCGGCGCCGGCGCTGAAGAACTTTTCGCTGTCGCTAGTAATGATCAGTGAATAGTTCTCGCGGTCATCATTGAGCTCTGCGACCAAGGTTTTTAAGTAGTTGAGACTTTCCGGCGCCCAAGTATTGGCCGGCGGATTATTTAAGGTAATGATAGCGGTATGGCCGCGTTTTTCTAACTTTAGCAAATCGCTCATGTTCACTTCTCTCATTATTTATAGGGCGGCTGTACTGACCTTAATAACTGCAGTTTGGGTATTAAACTGACAAGGTGATGACGTTTTTTTGGTCTAACTTTTTTATTATCTGGCTGACTTATGCAGCTGGCAGGTCAGGGTAAAACCCGACCTAGACAAGCGTGTTGGCTATGCAAACGCTATCTATATAGCAATTAACGCAGCGCCTCAGTGGCACCTTCTTCAAAAATACGTCTAGCGGTGATAACTCGCATTATTTCGTTAGTGCCCTCCAAAATTTGATGGACTCTAGCATCGCGCATAAACCGCTCCAAGGGATACTCTTTTAAGTAGCCGTAACCGCCGTGTAACTGCATCGCGTCGTTGCACACATTAAAGCCCACATCGGTGGCAAAGCGTTTGGCCATAGCACAGTAAGTAGACTTGTCGGGGTCGTTGGCGTCGAGTTTGCTAGCGGCTAGGCGCACCATTTGCCTGGCAGCTATTAGCTCAGTCACCATATCTGCCAGTTTAAATTGTAGCGCCTGAAAACTGGCCAGTGGTTTTCCAAACTGTTTACGCTCTTGCAAATACCGTTGGCTGTGCTCGATACAAGCCTGAGCGGCACCGATAGAACAACTGGCAATATTGATGCGTCCTCCATCGAGGCCGCGCATCGCAATTTTAAACCCCTCGCCTTCATCGCCCAGCAGGCAACTCTGGTCCAGCTTGACGTCTTCAAAGCTAATCGCCCGGGTCGGCTGTGAATTCCAACCCATTTTCGCTTCGTTTTTTCCGTAGTTAATACCCGCTAGGTCACTGGGCACGGCAAAGGCAGAGATACCACCGGCACCAGATTCCTGCGTGCCAGTGCGAGCCATTACCACCAAAACGTCGGTGGCACCGGCGCCGCTAATAAACATTTTGCTGCCGTTGAGCAGGTAGTGATCGCCCTGTAATTTGGCGGTGCTGCGCAGTGAGCCAGCATCGCTGCCGGCATCAGGTTCAGTCAGAGCGTAAGAAGCCAGCTTTTTGCCCTGGGTCAAATCATCGCACCAGCGCGCTACTGTGGCGCTCTGGCCCCAACTGGCAATCATCCACGTTGCCATGTTGTGAATCGAAATAAACGCCGCGGTGGAGCTGCAACCGGCGGCCAGTTCTTCTAACACAATAGAACTGTCTAGCCGGGATAAGTTCATGCCGCCGGCCGCTTCCGGGGTGTACAAGCCACAAAACCCCAACTCGCCAGCTTTTGCGTAGGTGTCTTTGCAAAAAATCTTTTCTTCATCCCACTGCCCAGCAAAGGGTGCCAACTGCTCCCGGGCAAAAGCCCGGGCGGTCTGCTGAAAAGCTTGCTGGTCTTCGTTTAAGGTGAAATCCATGCTGTTATCCTAAGCGCGCTATGGGTTAAAACTTGCCGATCACCTTGGCAAACAATACATCGTCCTCGGGGATTTCTTTCAACGTTTCCAGCGGCTTCGAGATCCAGGTAACGTTGATTAAGTCCTTCCAAGTAATGTTGTTATTGGTGCCATTACCGCCCCAAGAACCACAACCGAGGGAGAAGGTCTGACGCATGCCGTTCCACAGATTGCCACTGTTAGAGGCCGCCTGCGGTTGGTTAACCATAACTCGGGATGTCTTGGTGACCATCGAGAACTTCATAATATTGTCGTCGCTATAGGAGTAAATACCACAGGAGTGACCCTGACCCTGATAGGCCTGAATGCGGTTAGTCAAATCAATCGCCTC
>JBLHLU010000172.1:0-8467 GCA_047623385.1 Paraglaciecola psychrophila | reverse complement strand
AGCCGTAGGCATAATGTAGCAACGGGTTGGTACCGTCTTTTTTGAAGGTATCTTTACGGTATACAATGGATATTGGCACCTGCTTGCCATCACCCGCCGCAATCATAATCCGTTCACTTTTATAGGCATTGGCATCAAAATCGCCCACAACTTTATCTTGCTTTAATAACTGACTACTACTGCCTGCCACATCATATTCGTAAATAGAATCCGGTGTTGTCATACTGGAATACAAGTAGCGAACCTTTATCGAAGCAGGATCAGGATTATTACCGATTCCCGCGGTATAGGCTCCCTCGTCAAATTTAATCTCTTGCAACAGTTCTCCCTGATAATTTCTAAGCCGAAGTTTTTCTAGTCCATCAGTGCGCTCGTTAACCAATAAAAAATCGTTAAACAACTCAAACCCCTGAATTAAGGTGTCTTCGCGATGCGCTATCACTGTTTGCCAGTGCTCTTTAGTGCCGGCCTTATCATCGGCCACCCGCACTACTTTTTCATTGAGGGCATTAAGATCGCTTTTAACATAAAAGTGATCGCCAATATGGTCAACACCGTATTTGTGATCGATCTCTCTGGCTAGAAAAACCGAGAAAGACTCTTCCGGCGTGCTTGCATTAACAAATCGCGCCTCACTACTCATAGTTGAAGACACACCAATACCAATATATTTTTCTGACCGCGTTTTATAAATATAGGTATAAAATGTATTGTCTTTTTCTTCATACACCAGCACATCGTTATCGGGACTATCACCCAACTGATGACGATAAACCTGAAAAGGCAGCAAAGTGATAGGATCTTTTTTAACGTAAAACAGTGTTTTATTGTTATTGGCCCAAATAATTTGCCCCGACGTATTTTCAATCACTTCGGAAGAAAACTTTTCCGACTCTAAATTTTTAAACCGCAGGGTATATTGACGTCGACTAACGGTATCTTCGGCTATACCTAGCCAACTTTGATCGGGGCTTACTTTTAACGCCGCTAAACTGTAATACTCGTGGCCCTCGGCGCGTTGATTTTGGTCAAGTAAAACCTCTTCAGGTGACTGCAGGCTACCTTTTTGGCGGATATGAATACGGTAATCTTTACCTTCTTCAAATTTAGACCAATACCAGTAGCCCTTGTCAAATACCGGTACCGACTCTTCATTGGGCTCTAAACGGCTAGTCATCTCATCAAACAGCGACTTTTGCAGAACATCTGTATGCGCCAATTGGCTTTTAGTAAAAGTGTTTTCGGCCGTCAGATAAGCCAGCATGTCAGGGTTTTCACGGCTATCATCTCGCAACCAATAATAAACATCATTGCGCTCATGCCCGTGAATACTAAGTTTATGATCGACTTTTTTCGCTATAGGCGCCGGCATTAAGGAATCCTTTAAAGTGTGCAGTGGTTTGCTATGTAATTGATCGGCATGTAGTTGACCGGTATGTAATTGATCGGCATGTAGTTGATCGGTATATAACTGACTCGCTGATGGCGCTATTGAGTCACCGCGATCATCCGACGTGTTGATTGAAGCGCTCTGAGAACAAGCGATTAGGCAACTAACGAGGCCCATCATTACCGTTATTTTTGTATTGATAAGACGCATTAATGACTTCCCTACATTTGTGGCATTTGCACTGAGTGTTTCGGTTATGCTTTCACCGCTGTGGACAAAAGGCGTCGCATTGACAGCCGAGCTACATAACCTCCGGTCCCAACAAACTACTCAGCACCGCGGTGAGCGTAAACACCACTAAAGCCACTGCCAATTCCCACCGAATCGAGCGAGCCAAGGGTGCAGCAGCATCGTCACGACTTGATAAGGCTGGCAACCAACGCCATTTGTTCATCGCCGCGAGCCATAACAAAACCACAAAAAGTACCAGTTTAACAAGCAGCAACTGGCCGTAAACCGTACCAACGAGCACCTCAACGGAGCCCAACAACTGATAAGCCATTGTAACCCCAGCCACGCCCAACAATGGCACGCCAACTATCGCCAAGCGACCAAAACGTCGCATCAACGGGGCCAATGTATTACTAGGCAACAGCTCACAGGCACGCACCAGTGGCCACAACGACCCTATCCACCCCGCCACAAACAGCAGGTGCACTATCAACAGCAGGCGAATAAACGGCGACAGTTGCACGGTGTGTCCCACGGCCACAAAAGAGGTACTCAGCAGCAGTGCCATTACCCCATAAGCTAGCCAGCCCCGCAGCGCCAAGTATTTATTGCCACCTAGGCCACCCGCCCAAAACAGCGCCAAGCCCAGTAGCAAACCACCCAACCGCAGCTGCACACTGGTACCCAAATTAGTGTTCCACAGTATACCGGCGGTAGGCCAATGCCACAGGCCGCTAATACCCAGTTCGGCAAACAATGCCACCTGAATAAAAAACCCTAGGCCTGTAGCTAGTAAACCCAACCACAGCCCAAAGTAACAATAACCGCGCAGCGATTGGCGCAGCTGGGGCAGGTCGCGGCTTAACAACATGATAAAACTGCCGCCGATTGCCGCTGCCACGCCAAAGTAGGTAACCACTCGGGTGATTAGCGAAAGTAGCTCCCAAGGGGAAAGCGGCACTCGCTAGCTATCCCAGCCGCTGTCATCACTAACAAGCCAGCGGCCAGCGGCAGTAGCTGCCAATGCAAAATCGATCGTTTCAGCAGCCATCGCCACAATAACCACGGCAGACGTCGCATCAACAGGCAAAATACCTTCAACGCTAGCCGCCAAAGGCAGCACCACAAAAGCGAAGCCTCCTTTCACCTTATGACCGTCCGCCCCCAATGCCACCCAACGGACTTGATAACTGCCGGGCGCTAGTCTCGGTAATGACATCTGATACTGCTGTGCCGCATCACTAGACGCCTTAAAACCTGTCGCTACCGCTTGCTCTGCGCCACTGTGCTCAACTACCACCGTCATTAACGTCACCGATCGATTAAAACTAAGCAGCAACTCACTAGGGCTTTGCTCCAGTGACTGGCCGTCGGCAGGATTTGATGAAGCCAATTTTGAATGAGCAAATACCTGGGAACTACCTAACAACAAAATCCATAGCGTAATGATTATAGTATTTTTCACAGTCCCGCCTCCTTATTGGCAATGTGCGCGTAGCGTTCGCGGCTACCATCGCTGTTGAGCGCAACCACATCGTAGGACTGATGGCGATCACCCATCTCCATACCCGGGCTACCCACCGGCATACCCGGCACCGCCAAGCCCCGCCGATCAGTGAGACGTTGAGCCAAAAACTTAGCCACCTGCGAGGCCGGAATATGGCCTTCAAAAACGTAGCCATCAATAACCGCGGTGTGACACGATTGCAGGGCCGGCTCTATGGCATAGCGCTGTTTAATCTCAGTAATGTCTGCCATTTCAATAACCGTACCCGAGAAGCCCGCTAATTCCATATGATCAACCCAGTGATCACAGCACTGGCAGCCCGAATTCTTGTACACCGTAAACAACTTATCGATGGGCGCTTTGGCAACGGCCGCATTATCGCCATGTACCATGCCAGTTGCTGCAGGTTCTACTTCTACTGCTGCCGCCAATGGCGTTTCACCAGCGCCAACAGCCGCGGGCTCAACCTCGCCACAGCCCACCATCAGCAAAACTAAGGCAGCGGCCAAGGCTCGATAAGCCAAGGACCTATAAATAGTGGCTATGGGCCACCGGTAAGAGTCTGTTTGCATTAAATATTCCTTTGTCGTCTTAGCGATATTATGCAGTGGTTAGTGCAACGAATGCCAACAGTCACCGCACCGTCTTGGGCCTATTATGCAACGAGAAGTTCCGGGCGGCTATGGCAATACGCCTTATAGCGGCACCGAGTAATGACTAGCCATAGCGCCTACCGGTATTCCGCTATGCCACCGCCACTTCATTGGCACATAGCACGCAACCAAATGGTGCTTCAGCTGATAGCCGGTGCCTTTGGCAACACCCTAGCAACTTTGATTACCCGCTCTCAAAAGCACTGTGCCTGGGCCATCAACTGAACTCGACTCCTTGCGTCGCTCTCGCTAAGTCCTCCAAGATCAATCAGTCTCAGCAATTAAATCACTTCGCCCAACTGCAAGGTCGCTACGATTCATATGCGGTATATAATGTTAATTCTAATACTCTCTGCCGCGCAACAATCCCGACTTAACAAACTCCGCCAACAACTGCTCCGCCTGACTTGAGGTCGCACGGCTGCGTTTCAAACTAATACCAATAGACCCAAGCGGCGGCAACCATTGTGCGTTTTCAATCACCAATAAATTAGCTGGCACCGCACTACGAGCCAAAACGGTAACCCCCATATCGGCCTCAATGGCTGCCTGAATACCGGTTAAATCCGGATTGGTATAAACAATGCGCCAGCGTTTATTGGCCTTGCTCAAACAGCGCAGCGCCCGCTGGCGGTAGATACAACCTTCCGGCGCAGCAATCAATGCGATGGTCTCTTCCGGTGTCGATTGCGAGCGTGACCCACCCACCCAAACCAGCTGATCGGTAGTGATATGGTCGGCGCTGGCAGATTCGGGACTGTCTTGCAATGCCAAAATCAAGTCGTAGTCACTGCGATGTACCTGCGCCACCAGATTGCGACTTAAATCAGAAAACACCTCCAACAATACATTGGGGTAGGCCTTAGCAAAGCGATTGATGATTTTAGGCAATAGGCTAACTGCAAATTCACTGGGTATACCAAAGCGCAGCCGCCCGCTAACCGCCGGTGCCTCAAAGTGAGCAATAGCCTTATCGTTTAAACTCAGGATTTGTCGCGCATAAGCCAACAACTCGTCACCGGCCGGGGTTAACTGTGCGCGGCCACCCTCCCGCATAAACAGCCGCTGTCCAAGCTGCTGTTCGGCCCAGCCGCACCGCCGTTTGGGTAAAGCCACCCGACTCTGCCACGAGGGCAAAGGCGCGAAGCGTATCTATGGCAAGATGTTTCATGGGGTTTCCCGTAGACAACATGACTGAAGATAAGATTAGGGTAAGGTTCACACTAAGACTCACCATAAGATCCAAGCACTGTAGGATAACAGCCGCAACGCATCATAAGAAATTGTTATGCGCAAATAACCAATATTAACTTCTCTAATGAGCTCGGCCCCGGTAATATCGCGCCTTATCCGGCGTCGTCAGCTTCGGCCCGCAATCCACTTCGAGCGACTATCTATGCAGCGTCATCTGAGCCCCCTCTCCGTACTGGCCAATAGCGAAGAATTTATCCAGCGCCACATCGGCCCCGATGTTCAGCAACAGCAGCAAATGTTAGAACTGCTTGAGCTGAGCTGCTTAGATGAACTGATTGAATCCACTGTGCCCGCCAATATCCGCCGGGCGCAGCCGATGAACCTGCCGGCACCTCAAAGCGAGGCCACAGCCCTAGAGCAACTGCGCAGTATAGCCGCCCACAATCAACCGCTGCGCAGCTATATTGGCATGGGCTATTACAATACTGTTACCCCCAATGTAATAAAACGCAACGTACTGGAAAATCCCGGCTGGTACACGGCCTATACCCCCTACCAGCCCGAAATTGCCCAGGGCCGCCTAGAAGGCCTACTTAACTACCAGCAAATGGTGATGGACTTAACCGCCATGGAGCTGGCCAACGGCTCTATGTTGGATGAGGGCACCGCCGCCGCCGAAGCCATGGCACTGCTAAAACGCGTGAATAAAAAGAACCGCTCTAACGCCTTTTTTGTTGCCGATAACAGCCACCCGCAAACCATTGCCGTGCTTAAAACTCGCGCCGCCACCTACGGCTTCGAATTAATCATTGGCGACCAGCAGCAGCTAGCCCAGCACGAAGTCTTTGGCGCCCTGCTGCAATACCCTGGCACCGATGGCGCCATTACCGATATAGCGCCGTTAATAGCAGCCGCCCACAACAACAACGCCTTAGTGGTGGTGGCCTGCGACTTAATGAACCTTGTGATGTTAACCCCGCCGGGTGAATTGGGCGCCGACGCCGTAGTGGGCAACAGCCAGCGCTTTGGGGTACCGATGGGTTTTGGTGGCCCCCACGCCGCCTTTTTTGCCACCCGCGATAAATACAAGCGCTCTACACCGGGTCGTATTATTGGTGTGTCGATAGACCGCCACGGCAACCAAGCACTGCGCATGGCCATGCAAACACGCGAGCAACATATACGCCGTGAAAAGGCCACCAGTAATATCTGCACCGCGCAGGCCCTGTTAGCCATTATGGCCAGCTTTTACGCGGTATATCATGGGCCTCAGGGCCTGCAGACGATCGCTGGCCGTATTCATCGCCTCAGCAACATACTGGCCGCAGGCCTCGTTAAGCTAAACCTACCACCGACCAACAGCAGTTGGTTCGATACGCTTACCCTCAACTGCGATGACCGTGAAGCCACCCTCAAACGGGGTGTCGCCGCCGGACTTAATATGCGGATAGTAGGCGACAGCCAAGTCGCTATTAGTTTGGACGAAACCACCAGCGCCGCCGATGTGGAGCAGTTATGGTGCGTAGTCTCTGGCAGCCCTGCACCTTTCACCGCAGCCGATATTGATGCTGAATTAACCGCTAACGCGCAGCTAAGTGCCGGCATCCCCGATAGATTGCTGCGTACCAGCGCGTTTTTGGAACATCCGGTATTCAACAGCCACCACAGCGAAACTGAAATGCTGCGCTATATGAAGCGTCTAGAAAGCAAAGACATTGCCCTGAACCACTCAATGATAGCGCTGGGTTCTTGCACCATGAAGCTCAACGCCACCGCCGAGATGATTCCGGTGACCTGGCCCGAGTTTGCCAATATGCACCCCTTCGCCCCACAAGAGCAGGCAGCGGGCTATTTAACGCTATTCGAGCAGCTCGAAAATATGCTGGTAGAAGCCACTGGCTATGACGCTATCTCGCTGCAGCCGAATGCCGGCTCGCAGGGCGAATACGCCGGCCTGTTGGCCATTATGAAATACCACGAAAGCCGCGGTGACTTTGAACGAGACCTGTGCCTAATACCCAGCTCGGCCCACGGCACCAACCCCGCCAGTGCTGCGCTAGCGGGTATGCGCGTGGCCATAGTGGAATGCGACGACCAGGGTAATGTCGATATCGCCGACCTAAAAGCTAAAGCCGCCATCCATAGTAAAGACCTAGCCGCCATCATGATTACCTACCCTTCTACCCACGGCGTCTTTGAAGAGAGCATTACCCAGATATGCGACATCACCCACCAGTACGGCGGCCAAGTGTATTTAGATGGCGCCAACTTTAACGCTATGGTCGGCATAGCCGCTCCCGGTAAGTTTGGCGCCGATGTATCGCACCTAAACTTGCACAAAACCTTTTGCATACCCCACGGCGGCGGCGGCCCCGGTGTCGGCCCCATTGGCGTGGGCAAACACTTGGCGCCCTTTCTACCCAGCAACCCGATACAACCCATCCCCGGCCTTAACAGCGACAACGCCGCAGTAAGCTCCGCCGCATGGGGCAGCGCCTCCATACTGCCTATTTCCTGGATGTACATCGCTATGATGGGCGAGCAAGGCCTCACCAAGGCCACTCAGGTAGCTATATTAAGCGCCAACTACATGGCCAAAAAATTAGCCGAGCACTACCCTGTGTTATACACCGGCCGCAACAATCGCGTGGCGCACGAGTGCATCATCGATATGCGCTCGTTAAAAGACAGTAGCGGTATAAGCGAAGAAGACGTAGCCAAGCGGCTAATGGATTTTGGCTTTCACGCGCCAACTATGTCGTTCCCGGTACCTGGTACGCTAATGATAGAACCCACCGAAAGCGAGCCCAAAGAAGAGCTAGATCGTTTTATAGAAGCAATGATAGCGATACGCCGAGAGATAGCCCAAGTAGAATCTGGCGAGCTAGACGAACTGGATAACCCACTAAAAAATGCCCCGCACACCGCCGCGCAAGTTATGGCATCAGACTGGCAACACCCCTACAGCCGTGAACAGGCCGCCTTTCCAGCGGGATCTGCGCACAAGTACTGGCCGCCAGTGGGCCGCATAGACAATGTGTTTGGCGATAGAAACTTGGTATGTTCTTGCCCGAGCATTGATTCTTATAGGGAGTGAATAGGGTAAATGATAACGACAATTCAAGTTGGAAACCGGTCTAATCTAGCTGGAAACCGACAAATGTAGTTGGAAACCGCTGTCAACTCCATATTAATATTGTGAAAAGTATTTATAGGGTAATCGATTAGATATCCTGGTTGTTAGTGTGGGCGTTGGAGGAAGTAGTTAACGGCTTAGGGTAAGTTGGTTAATTCTGTATACCCACAGTAGCTCTGCGCGAGTCAGGGAGCAGGTCATAAAAATGACGATGGATACTCAAAATTACGAGGGTGTAAAACAGGCTGTGTAACTGCCCTGTTTAAACATGAGGAGCTAGTTGCTCCTCAAACTCAATCATAAAACGATTTAGCGCAGGTTTCCAATCCCTAATCGGCATAGTCCATTTTTTAGCG
>JBLHLU010000171.1:0-8504 GCA_047623385.1 Paraglaciecola psychrophila | reverse complement strand
AGCAACCAGGAACCATCTAAAAACTCTTGCGGTAGTAGCTCACCGCCGAGTTTGGATTGGGCGATGGCCGTTAACAAATCCTCGCGGGGGTTTGCTCGCCGATCGGCCATAACCCGCTCACCATAGGCAAACATGTCGTTTACCACCGGATTAAAGCGCAGTGGGAACATTGGCTCGGAGAAAAATGTTTGCCACGGATTGGACAAGAATTGTGATGCCAGCTCAAGGTGATGCATCCAAACTTTGACTTTAGGCCGGTCTTCTTCATCGATGCCAAGCATTTCACAAAGCGTGAACAGGGGAAGCTCCTCCGAAAACATTTTTACAAAGTCGACAACGGGGCCCTTTTTTTCCATTTCGTCGAGCAGATGATCAATTTTTAGCCCTACTTTGTCCCGAATCGTCGCAACATACCCGGGAAAAAAGAATTCGCTTTGTTGCATGCGCATTTCCCGATGCATCGGCTCGTCCATATTGATCAGGGAGTTGAAGGCCGCGGGTATAAGCTTTTTTGGGCGCCACTGTTCTCTTTCGGACACCGCCATGTTGATACTGCCACGCTGTGAGGAAAAAACACTGGGAGTGAGTTCGACTTTTTTGATGTCATCGTAGCGGGTGACGGACCAAAACCCCGAAATATTCTTCTCCGCCGGTGACCACATTACCGGGGCTTGCTCGCGCATCTGCTTATAGAGGTCGAAGGGGTGGCCTTTTGTCCACGCAGCAGGGTCCCAATACTTGAAGCCCTCGATGGTTGGCGATACTGCCTCATTAAAGGGGGTTCTTTGTGCCGAATCAATCAATACGTCATCGCTGATCAGTTTCAAAATGCTCTCCTACTCTTTGTCTTAGCTGATATTTTATGCCGACAGCATACATGAAACGCTGGTGGTTTTTAAGTGGGAAAATTATGATAAATTGTACATCTAAGGCCGATCTTTTCAGCGCAATAATCGAGGCCCTGCCGGAGAGCGTGATCTGAAACTATGGGCTATCGTTAGCTGCGTTAAAATTGCCAGCGCGTGAACATTTTGCCGGATAGGTTCAATAGCAGCCGCGCTTAGGCCTCGTCAGCTGCTGTGCAATGACTTGTCGACCGAGATAAATAAAATAATAAAAGATAGGCTAATATAAGACATTCTTCGACTAGCACTGCCTAACTGTATCAACCATTTACCTAATAAGCCGTACCGCGGTACATTGCGGTCAATCTCGGTCGCTGCCAATATCAATACCTATACTCGTATCTATAGGTATGGTGTCTTGTCGGAGATCAAACTAACGGTAAAAGCCTGAAAACTGTCTTTAATTGTGTCAGCACGGTGGCTCAAACATCGAGCAATATCGCTGCGACAGCTGGGAAAAACCGGCCAATAGTTGCACAGGGAAGCGCGTTTACGCGTTTTGTTGGTGTAACATCTGGTCACTACCAAGCTGGCTATGGACACCGTCTTGTAGCGCATTTTTCGATTTTCAATCACCGACACAGCACCGACACAGCACCGACATAATACCGACAGCTTGTCGCTGGGATTGTCTCGTCTGCTGTATCGGTGACAGCGTTAGGGTCAAACAGCACTTTGTGGTAAAAAACTACTTATAACTTGAATACGATGTTGCTACCAAAAGTCGCGGCTCAAAGGGACATCATACGCTGCGTGGCAATTGGTTAGGACGTCCACCGGTTAGCCTTACCCACCGGCTAAGAATCTGGGGGCTTAATGGCGTGGCCGAGACTGTATTCGCACCTTGCTGATAACACCGGGGTAGTTATCAACTCTTTGTAAGCAAGGTTAATTTTGATATCGGTTTGATCACTAATAATGTATATCTACAGTGTTTTTCGTTGTTCAGCTGCAGTGAGAATTTTGTCAATCACCTGCGTTATATCAAGATATTCTTACTGGGTATTATCTACAGCCGATTATTTATCACAGCCAGTTCATCACAGCTATTTCATGATAGCCACCTCATGATAACCACTTCATGATAGTCACTTCATCATAATCACGACACACCGAGAAACTTGTGCTGTGCATGATTTCGGCCAGATTCCGATTGATTTTACTGATAGTAAAGTACTCGTCTATTACCCGTGTGGTGATGATAGGTAGCTAATGAGTTCGTTATTTTTTTACTACCCGGTACATTTTTCTCGGCTCATATTGATTTTCCCAATCAGTTTTGGCGGTAGACCTGTGGTGGCTGCTAGGCCGATAAGCCTTGTTGTGGATATCATTTCGAGTGGTGAATAAGGTTCATCTAATAAAATGTTTTCTTTTTTGAGCGGTGATAACCGCTATCGGTTGTGTTTAGCTAGAGCACAGCACAATGCTTCGCCCTTTTTTCGGCACTAAAATGCTGTAGCAGTCGCAACAAGCGATGCCTAGCCCTGCGGCGGGTGTGTTTCTACAATGACTACTATATTATAACTGCTACTACGCATAATAAGCTTTGAGGCTCCTAATTCATGTCATTTCCAGAAATTGGCAAGCTAGCACCCAACTTCAAATTACCAGACCAAGACGGCAATATTGTCGAACTGGAGAACTTTCGCGGTAAAACGGCCTTAATTGTCTACTTTTATCCACGGGCGAGTACGCCGGGTTGTACCTTGCAAGCCTGTGGTCTCAGAGATGTAGAAGCACAGCTCAAGGAAAAGGGTTATCTAGCCTTGGGTATCAGTTTTGACCCGGTTGCGAAAATAAAGAAGTTTCAGGCTAAATACCAACTCAATTTTCCGCTTCTATCTGACGAAGATCATGCCGTGATCGAGCAATACGGTTGTTGGCAGTTAAAGAAGTTTATGGGCCGAGAATTTATGGGCACCGTCAGAACCACGTTCATTGTGGCTAAGGATGGCCGCTTGCTCAATGTTATGACAAAATTCAAGACAAAATCTCACCATGAGACCTTGTTAGATGTGTTGAACGAACTCGATTGAATCGCTGGTAGCTACGCTCGTAGTGGATTGATCGAAGCTATACCTCAGTTTTACCCCAGCTGTACCCAAACTATACCCCGCACGATTTATAGTGTTAGTGTAAATAGTGCTACGACGAGATGGGCTCAGTGACTTTCTATATCCTCTATTTTCGGAAATCAGCGTGAAAACGATCATCCCTATCGATACCTATAACAGCACGATGGTTTATGGGGTTAGTGAGCAGAATAAGCTGCTTTTTTTGTACTTTGGAAAAAAGCTAGGTTCTCATGCTGATTTTTCACAGCAAAGTTTCATTGCAAAGCCCGATACCGACAGGCGCTTTGAGTCTATCGCTGTGCCCACCTTGGGCGGTGATGGGTTTATGGGCGAGCCTATGCTCAGCGTTAAGCACGCAGATGGCGCGCTCAGCACCGAGCTGCGTTATCTTAGTCACAACACCGATAACAAAGACAAAAATCTGTGTATTACCACCATAAGGTTAAAGGACTCACTGTACCCGCTATGGGTTGATCTGAAGATAACCGCGTACCTAGAGCAGGGAATTATTACCCAGCAACTTGATATCAGCCACAATGAAAGCAGCGACATAGAACTGCTGTCATTTTATTCAGGTTATTTGAGCATAAAAGCACAGCAGTATCACTTAACCCATTTTCATGGTTCTTGGGCTGGAGAAATGAAGTTAACCGAGGAACTGTTAACCCAGGGTAGTAAAATTATCGAGTCGAAAAAAGGGTTGCGAACTACACAGACCGACAATACCAGCTTTTTGCTTGCACTGGGTCAAGCCTCACAAGAAGACAGCGGAGAAGTTATCGGTGGATCTTTAGCTTGGTCGGGCAACTATAGATTGAACTTTGAAGTAGACGAATATTTAAACCTCAATGTGCTCGCGGGTATCAATCCTTTCGCGTCGAACTACAGCTTGTCTAGTGCTGAAGCGTTTCAAACTCCAACATTAGTGCTGTCTTATAGCGATCAAGGTAAAGGTCAACTGTCGCGCAATTTTCATTGCTGGGTGCGCCGATATAATTTACGCCATGGCGACCGGGAGCGCCTCATTGTATTAAACAGCTGGGAGGGTGCCTACTTCGACTTTGATCAGCAAACGATTACTGCAATGATAGATCATGCCGCTCAGTTAGGCGTAGAAGTGTTTGTATTGGACGACGGTTGGTTCGGCAACAGCCACCCAAGAAATAGCGACAACGCTGGTTTGGGAGACTGGCAGGTCAATATGACGAAGTTACCCGCGGGTATTAACTACTTAGCCGATTATGCGAATAACAAAGGATTGCAGTTCGGTATTTGGATAGAGCCGGAAATGGTTAACCCCGATAGTGATTTAGCTGCTGCACAGCCCGATTGGATCGTACACAGCCCCGGCCGCGAAAAACTGTTATGGCGCAATCAACTAGTCTTGGATATGACAAATCCTGAGGTTCAGGAATTTGTGTTTACTATCGTCGATACCTTGAAAAAATCCGTGCCCAATATTGATTACATTAAGTGGGATGCCAATCGCCATATTGAGAACATCGGCTCCAGTCATCTGGCAGCAGACAGACAAAGCCATTTCTGGATTGACTACACTAAGGGTTTGTATAATGTTTATGAAAGAGTCCGCGCTAAATACCCCGATCTGACTATACAACTCTGCGCCTCCGGTGGCGGTCGTTTAGATTTAGGTTCTTTAGCTTATCACGATGAGTTTTGGCCCAGCGATAATACCGACCCGATGAGTAGACTTTCACTGCAGTATGCCAGCAACATTTTTTACCCAGCAATAGCTACCGGGGCCCATATATCTACCAGTCCCAATCATCAAACCGGCTTGTCTAGTTCGTTAAAGTTTAGAACCGATGTTGCCATGACGGGTCGCTTGGGTATGGAGCTACAGCCAAAAGATCTACAGGGCGAACAACGCACGTTTGTTAAAAACGCCTTGGCGGCGTATAAAAATATTCGCGCCATCATACAGTTCGGTCATTTGTACCGCATACATACACCGATTGACGGCAGTGGTTGGGTATCGTTGGCCTATGTAACAGCAAACCAACAAGATGCGGTGCTGTTTTTATTCAGCACCCAGACCCATGCTAGAGGTGTCTATCCGACAGTAAAGCTGAAAGGTTTAGATGCTCGTTTGCACTATCAAATGAGAGAAATTAACAACGGGGAAAAAGTGCACTCGGCAGAGGGTAAAACCCTTTCTGGTGAGTTCTTGATGCAGGTCGGTGTTGATTTTGACATCGTTCAGATTGGCGAAAGTGTGGTGTTGAAGCTGACAAAAATTAATGGGCCTCTGCGCTCTTTCGGTACAGCTGATAACGCTAACGTTAGTTAGCGGTTTAGTTTGCCGATCATTAAATTTATTGAGCCAGGCAGTACACCGTGACTAACACTGTGACTAATACTGTCACTAAAATTGTGGCCTAAATTTTGGTAAATGCGGCCCAAATCGGTTTTTAGAATTTAGCCGCTGTAGAGCACCAGGTTAGTAATCAAGAGTCGATGAATCGCACCTTGTCGGTGTTTGACAGCTCGCTATCGACGCGCTGGCATTAACGGATAACAGCATCGTTTTAGATGTGGGCTTTGGCTGCTGCGATACCACGCTAGCGTTGGCGCAAACCGGCGCGAAGGTTATCGGGGTCGATATCTCAGCGCCGATGTTAGCCAAGGCAAACCATCGCAAAGATTCTTTGGCAAATACCACCGTGCAGTTTTTACCGGCCTAGGCGAGTCATTACGGTTTTCCAATGCAGCACTTCGATGCGTTATTTTCTCGTTTTGGGATGATGTGTTCCGACGGTCCGGTTACGGCATCTTCGAATATTCGTCTCAGTATAAAAATTACCGCCAAACTCAGTTTTTTCTGCTGGCGGTGCGCTGCATAAAACCAGTGGATGTGTGTGCCTGTAGCAGCTGCCATGGTGCCTATGGAGGTACCCCAGTCAGAAGCCGCTGGCACTGCGGGCCCCTTTGCTTTTGGCGATGAACAATACACTGCATCGCTCCTAACCGCGGCTGGATTCGCCAGCGTAAAACGGGTGCCTGAGAATAAATCGATGCCTGAGAAAAAACCGATGCGTTTTATGCTTAACCCCACGCAATCGTTAGGTCAGGTATTTGCAGAAATAGGTTCGCTAGGTCAGTTATTACCGGCAGTGTCTGAGCCTATAAAAACACAGATATTTGACAGCATCACTGCGGCCTTATCGACATTTGTTGAGGGTGACGCGGTGATGATGGACGGTGCAGAGTAGCGATTTTCAGCGATTAACTAACGCGGTTAACGAGTTGTGATCCATCGGCTTAAGTGCTGTCGGCTTTGAATAAAGGTCATTATATCTGCTGGCAATAAGTTTATTTCAAAATTGAAAGGGCGTAGATCATTGTTATAAAGTGCAAGTTGGGATTATTTAAACTCCGCCAAATTGTTGGCGCTGTCACTATAGCTGCCGCACTCGCACTAGCAAAGGGGTTGCAGTGGCGGCTCAGCAGAACTTTTAACAAGGGTGAGGGCAAACCCCAAGTGTTTGTAAACAATCACCTGGGGTTTGCAAGGCCTAGCGGTTTAAAAACCGTTGAGGCTGGCGAAGCGATCTAACTGATAGCTATAGCCTCCCAAAGTTTGCTGGGCAACCCGAGAGCGTTTTAAATAGAAACCCATGTCAAACTCGTCAGTCATGCCAATACCGCCATGCATTTGAATGGCTTCGTTGGTGACCCGCTCGGTGACCTCACAGAGTTTGGCTTTGGTTCCCGCCGCCAGTATATGCACATCCTGGGCTGAGGCATCAATGGCCTGTAGCGTTGCCAGCACCATCGACTTACACAATTCCAACTCTGCGAACATATCGGCAGCCCTATGCTGTAAGCCTTGAAAGCTACCTAACACCGCGTCAAATTGGCTGCGCTGTTTTAGATATTCAACAGTGGTCTCGTAGGCCTGCAGTGAAAGCCCTAGCATTTCCGCTGCCAGACAAGTGTTGGCAATGCTCAGCGTTTGCTCCAGGGCATCGATGGCGCCATCGAGTTCGCCGACGAGGTCAGCGCTGGAGACGGTGACATTGTCTAGTACGATATTGCCGGCGTTGCGGCTGTCGACCATAATCACGCGCTCACAGCTCAGTCCGGCGCAGTTGCTATCGAGCAGAAATAGGCTGAGGCCCTGATCGTCTCCAGCGCTGCCACTAGTGCGCGCAACCACAATGATTTTATCGGCAACATGGGCGTCAATGACCGCCACTTTTTTACCGTTGAGTATATAGTTGCCGTCTTTGCAGGTGGCGGTCAGCGCGGTATTGGCCGGAGCGTGATGGCGACCTTCTTGTAATGCCAGTGTTACCAGTAACGTGCCAGCGGCAATGTCGGGTAGCAGTGCCTGTTTTTGCTCTTCACTGGCGGCAATATTGATTAAGCTAGCAGCGGTTGCGATAGCCGATTGCAGTGGCGATACACTGAGGTTACGGCCCATTTGTTCGAGTACTAAACCCAGTCCGACATAGCCGTATCCGAGACCACCATAGGCCTCGGGAATGGCGATGCCGGTCCAACCCATCTCGGCCATTTCTTGCCATAGGGCTTTATCGTAGCCAGCCTCACTGCGCTCGTCGCGCAGTTGCCGCAGTGCTGCGACCGGGGCTTTCTCGGCGAGAAAACCAGCGGCGGCGTCTTTTAGCATTTGTTCTTCTTCATTGAGTATCAGTGGCATTATCTGTTCCTGCTTTTGTCTGTGGGTGGTGGTTGGCTGCTTGTTAATCCAACTGGCCTAACGTGGGATTATTTAAGTCCCAGTACCCGCTTAGAGATAATGTTCAGCTGTACCTCTGAGGTGCCGCCCTCAATGGAATTGCCTTTGCTGCGCAGCCAAGTGCGAGGGATATGGCCGGCGCTGTATTCGTCACCCTCCCAGCCCATGGCCTGCTCGCCATAAACATCGACCATCAGTTCGCAGCGGGTCTTATTAAGTTCGGTACCATAATATTTAAATATGGAGGAGGCCGGCCCTAGCCCCTTGCCCGATTTCGTTTCATCGCCAACTTTTTCTATAGTCTTGGCAAAGGCCAAGGCATTGAGTTCGAACTTGGCGATATCGACCCGTAGCACTGGGTCGGCCAATCGACCATTAGCTAGCCCGATAGCCTCGACAGCATGTTCGCTACACTTTTTGCTAGCGCTGCCGCCGATACCGGCGATCATCTCTCGCTCGTGAGTCAGTAGATATTTGGCGATTGTCCAGCCTTTATCTTGCTCGCCCATCAAATTTTCTTTGGGTACTTTGACATCATCAAAAAAGGTCTCGCAAAAAGGTGAGCGGCCGCTAATCAATAATATCGGTTTAACGGTGATGCCGGGTGTGGTCATATCAAATAGTAAAAAGCTAATGCCGTGGTGTTTAGAGCCGCTGTTGTCGGTGCGCACCAAGCAGAAAATCCAATCAGCTTTGTCGGCGCCAGAGGTCCATATTTTGGAACCGTTGACCAAATAGTGATCGCCTAGATCCTCTGCCTTGGTTTGCAAACTGGCCAAGTCCGAGCCAGCACCGGGC
>JBLHLU010000170.1:0-8643 GCA_047623385.1 Paraglaciecola psychrophila | reverse complement strand
CTGTGCGAAACACTCGATTCAATGAATGTTCCGGTCGCCAAGGTTAATACTATGGCGACCGTACAAAATGACCCACAGATTATTCAACAGGGATCGCTGGTTGAAATCAATCACCCGGTACTCGGCGAGATGCGCCTGCCCCGCCCGCCTTTCAATATGCATGAACAGGATGTATTTCCCAAATCACACGCGCCATTTTTAGGTGATCACAGCCGGGAGATATTAACCGAACTGGGGGTCGGCGAACCCGACATAGAGCGCATGGAGCAGCGCGAGAGCGCCAATAGAGATATTATCAAGGCGATGGCGGCACAGGATTAATAACCCAGTTATTAGTCTACAGTCGACCAGTACCCGCTCAAGCAATAGCCGCTGACTTTGTTGCGATCGGTTTTTATAGATCATTATAGCGGGCAACTAACATCCGACGAGGTGACTTGCTGTAGCGTTAAAACTCGACCTGCGGTGAGCGCACCATTGTCGGCGCTCTATCTATCGATGGGGCCTAGTGAGGTGTAGCGTTAACTTTTTTGGGCTTGAAGGTTAGCGTTGTGGTTTGAGCTTGTGCCTTTTATCGTTTGGGTTTGTGGCTTGGGACTGGGTTTTGACTTGAGACTGTACCTTGGGGTTTGGGTCTGAATTTGAGACTTGTGACTGGCGCTAATACCTTGACCACTAGAAAGTGCCCATCCGAATTTGCACTCTCGGCATTGCGCGACCGATATGGAGCGGAGGCTGGCAACACCATATAAATGACTGATCTACAGAGAAAACCGGGCATTGCCTTGCGGTGAAGTCAAAATCTGAGTTACGTAAAACACACTCCATTAGCCGGCCGCAACTGCGCTACGGCCACTTATCTATCGGTAACTGCTGCCTAACAGCGGGGCCCAGCGCGTTTCTCGAACAGGCTTTAAAATATATCAGCGTCTCTGAAACCCTTAATTTGCTCGGCACTGTAGCCCAACTCCGCCAGTACTTCATCGTTATGCTCACCCAGTTCCGGACCTCTAACAGGGCCAACTTGGGGTACGCTGGAGATTTTCAAAGGATGATTGACGATAAGATCAATATCAATGGTATCGTCGTTAAGCGGCACTACCATTTCGTTGATAATAATCTGTTCGTCTTCTATGGCTTCATCTAATAGACAGACGCGCTCAGCCGGCACCCCCATCGACTTAAAGGTCACCAGCCATTCGTCAGAGCTCTTGGTTAAAATCACCTCTTCAATATAGTCAGCCAACTCACCTTTATACTGCAGCCAACCTTCCGGCGTAGCAAAGCGCGGGTCTTCTAATAAGTGGATCAAATCTGTTGCGGCCAACAGTAAAAACATTTCCTCTTCGGTGCGCACCATAGTCAACTGCATCCAGCGACCGTCGCTAGTAGCATAGACCCGACCGGTGGCGCCAGAGACACTGTTGGTTTGCCGGTAGTCGTCCATATTACCTCCGGCAAGAGCCCCCTGAGCAATACTGGCGGCAGACCACAGACCGTTGGCCAGCAACGAGGTATGTACCATAGCGCCCTCGCCACTGCGCTCCCGGTGCAACAAAGCTGTAACAATACTGGCATACAACGCCACTGATGTGGGGTGATCGCCCATGCCAGGCAGGGCCTGAGAGGGCGTGCTGCCCGGACTCCTGACTAAATCCATCAAACCACTGCGAGCCCAGTAGGCGTAGAGGTCAAAGGCTTTTTTGTCGCGATCGGGGCCCTTTTCACCAAAGGCAGAAAGCGAGGCATAAATCATATCCGGTTTTAACGGCTTGATATCGTCATAGGTTAACTTTAACGAGCGACGCACGGGAAAGGGCTGATTGGTGATAAACACGTCGCACTGCTTAATCAACCGATGCAGTATCTCCATGCCCTCGGTGGTTTTAAGATTGAGGGTAATGCTACGTTTATTGCGCGCATCCATGTGCCAGAAAAAATTATTATCGGCATCTGGGGTGGTGGGAATATCCGACAACATACGCAATAAGTCGCCCTCCCCCGGCGGCTCTACCTTTATCACATCGGCACCAAAGTCAGCCAAAATAGTAGCGGCGACGGGAGCCGCTATAACGGTACCCAGATCGAGCACTTTGAGACCAGAAAAAAGAAATTTATTCATAATGACTCACAATTTTAGCTCGCTTTTTATCATTGGGTTTGCGGTCTTGCTGAGATCTATTGATTACATTTATTCATTAAAGCTACAACCTAAACCCCTAAATTAGCTATAGGGGTAAAGGTCATAAATATACCCTATAGGCCGGCTTTTAACTGCACAGTATGCAAATAAATAGCCCCGTTAGAAATAATAACTAGCCGCCATTTTTACGTTAAAGTACCAACAAAAAAATCCCGTTCATTACTTGCACTGGCAATACAACTACTGCAAATGGAGGGTAAATAGTTCGCTCAGATACGATTCTACACGGCGGCGATGCAACCAAGCATCGACATATTCTTTAAAATGCACATCGGCCTGTAACCAGTAGCCTTTTTCACTGTAGGTAAGGGTTTTACCGGGCATCATGGCGCAGAGAGGGGCCAGTTTAGTAGCCTGCAACTGCACTTCGATGGCGTCGGTAATCATCAGATCTGCGCGCCCTTCGACAATTTCTTTGAAGATAGTTTGATTGTTATCGAAGATTCTGACTTGCGCGTTACTGATATGATCTCGTGCATAATTGAAGTTGGTACCACCGGGATTGACCACTAGCCGGGTATTCGCTTGGTCGATTTTTTCCAGCGAATCAAAGTTATTCATATCGCGACATAAACCGATCGGCGTTTTTCCGCCGATATGGTAGGGGTCGGAGAAAAACCCCAAGCGCTGACGCTTTAAGTTAATCGATACCCCACTCATCGCCAGATCAAATTTGTCGGCGCTAAAATCAGCCGACAGCGTTGGCCAAGTGGTCGGCACCAGGGTTAGCGTTACTCCCAGTGAACTGGCCAAATCTTTAGCCATATCAATGTCGATACCGACATAGTGACCGGTATCGGCATCAAGCTCTGAAAAAGGCGCATAGTCGCCGGTAGTGCCAACACGAAGCTCTTGGCGCTGTAAAATTTCGCGCAGCCGATTATCAGCTGCGGGCGCTGATTGCGGCTGTTGAACCACAATCTTTTGCAGCGCTACCAGCAACTTTTGCCGAGTGCTGACGGACAGATACTTTACCTCGACCAACGCTGCAAAACGCTGCTCTAACAATGGTTGCTTGGTACTGCTCAGTGCCGCCGCACTGAGTTGCAGTTGCCGTAAAATTTGTCTACCCAAGTCAATCAGCCGCGGCCTGATGTCAGTATTAAGATCGGGCCCCGGCAGAGGTGCGCCCTGCTGCTGCCACTGTGCAAACCAGCCGCGTTGAATTTCCTTCGCTGCCTCAATTTGAACACTGAAAAATGCCCTGCTCGACGGGCCCTGTAAATCGAATGTCGCGGCACTGGTCACGGTGTTGTCTAATACTACCGTTTCCCGAGCCAAATCCTCAATCGCCAGGCCCTGCTGCCACTTGTAGTTGCCCACCGCCGCCATCTCGGCCAAACGCTGCTGAATCAACAAAAACAATGTATCGACCGCAGGGTCAACTTGAAAGTCAGTTTGAGAATCAATGAAGGCGCGGCTTGCCAAGTTGACTGTAGCATCGACAGAGCGATCCGCCGCCGCCGACTGCGCCGCTAAAGCAGGCGCGGCAACGGTCAAAATATTGATCAGCAGAGCTGTAAGCAGTAACATTTTAAACATAGTGCAGCCTATAACTCAGCCAGTTGAACTAACATTTTACCTTCGTTACCACCGCTAAAGAGCTCGATAAAAGCCCCCGGCGCAGCATCGATACCCTGATGAATAGTTTCTTGATAATGTATTTTACCCTCGCTAATCCACTGCGCCATGTGCTCGCGAAACTGCCCCTGTAAGGAGATGAAGTCTGGCGTCACAAAACCCTTCATGGTCACCCGTTTGTAAATCATGGTCGACAAATTACTGGGCCCTGGTGCAATGGTCGGGCCGTTGTTATACATAGAAATCATTCCGCACAGCGGTATACGACCGTTGATATTCATATGCTCTAACGCGGCCTCTAATTGCGGACCACCGACATTTTCAAAGTACACGTCGATGCCATCGGGCAAGCCCCGGCGCAATTCTGTTAGCACGTTGGCGGTTTTATAATTGAACGCGTGATCAAAACCCAGTTGTTCAACGAGATAGGCAACCTTGGCATCACTACCGGCACTGCCCACTACGGTAGCCCCTTTGAGCTTGGCAATCTGACCGACCAAGCTACCCACCGCACCGGAGGCGGCGGAAACAAAAACTGACTCACCCTCAGCTAAGCCGCCGGTTTCAAGCAGGCCGCCATAGGCGGTCAAACCGGGCATACCTAAAACCCCGAGATAGGCCGACAGCGGCGCTTTTTCGCCGTCGACTTTACTCAGGTCAGCACCGTTAGAGAGGTGGTGTTCGCGCCAGCCACTCCAGTGACTCACTGTGTCTCCCAGCGCAAAGTCAGGGTGTTCACTGGCAACAACTCTACCAATAGCTGCGCCGTCCATCACCGCGCCTAATTCAAAATCCTGGCGCATACGACCGCGCATATAGGGATCTACCGACATATACAAGTTCTGAACCAGTACCTGCCCCGGCACCGGTGCCGCAACGTCGACTTCGACCCGCTCGAAATTCGCCTCGGTAGGCATACCGTCTGGGCGGCTTGTCAGTAGTATTTGCTTAGATTTTATCGCCATTAGTTTGCTCACAATCGTTAAAACGCTATTGAGCCGCACACGTTATGCGTTTGCCAGTAAAAAAACAAGGCAGGGTTAGCGCCTCAGTGCTGGTGATTTTCGCGGTAACGCGCAACTAGGTTTACCGCCATAGCAGCGCTGCCGTGGCCGCTGAAACCACCGCAGTAAGTGGTTGCACCGCGCGCCACGCAACCAGCACGGTGCCACATAAGAACGCTTAATGATCAGGGCCAACACCGCCGAAAACATACCAGCGCAAGCCACTGAAAATTAATCAAACTAAAGATCGACTAAAAATCGATCATCAAATGGCCTAATATGATCTTCTAATGACTATGTAGAGCGTTATAATGAATCAACAAAAAAGCCCAGAAAATCAGCCCGGCACTAATAAGCTAGGCCAAACTAATAAAGATCTAGGCGACATAACAGACTCGTTAACCCTGCTCAACAGCTGCAGCCGCTACCGGGCCCTTACCCAGTCATCAATGCAAACACAGAGGAATTGCCATGAATCAGCCACAACCCTTGGACAATATAGACCCGCTATTAGGTGACGATCCCTACGCCGTTCCTCTCGATCAAATTGATATGAGTCTGGTCGACCGTTTTACTAACAACAACATCTGGCCCTGGTTTGAGCGGCTCAGAAAAGAAGACCCCGTACACTTTAGTGAAAACGAAGAGTTTGGCCCATTTTGGTCGGTGACTACCTTTGAAGACATCAAATTTGTCGACACCAACCACGAACTGTTTTCCTCAGCCGAGGGTATTACTATTGTCGAACGCGACCCGGATTTCACATTGCCGATGTTTATCGCCATGGACCAACCCATTCACGACGACCAGCGCCGCACTGTTAATCCGGCAGTGGGCCCAGTCAGCTTAGCCGCGATGGAGTCGACCATTCGCGAGCGAGCCATTACTATCTTGGAAAGCTTGCCGGTTGGAGAAACCTTCAATTTTGTCGAGAAAGTATCGATCGAGCTAACTACCCAAATGCTGGCCACGCTGTTTGACTTTCCCTTTGAAGATCGCCACAAACTGACCCGCTGGTCTGATGTCTCCACCGCGAATTTAGAGTCCGGTTTGATTAGCTCTGAAGAAGAGCGTCAGGCTGAGTTGATCGAATGTCTGGCGTATTTTACCGATTTGTGGAACCAGCGTGTTAATGCAGAGCCCCGCGGCGACTTAATTTCGATGCTGGCCCACGGCGAGTCTACCCGCAATATGCAGCCCATGGAGTATCTCGGCAACATTATTTTGCTGATTGTCGGCGGCAATGACACCACTCGCAATTCGCTGACCGGCGGTGTATTAGCACTAAACCAATTCCCCGAGCAATACCAAAAACTGCGCGAAGATCACTCCTTGGTCAATACGTTGGTACCGGAAATCATCCGCTGGCAGACCCCACTGGCCTATATGCGCCGCAATGCCACAGCGGATGTTGAGTTAGGTGGCAAGCTGATAAAAAAAGGTGACAAAGTATTGATGTGGTACATCTCGGGCAACCGCGACGAAACAGCCATAGAGACGCCAGACGAATTCATTATTGATCGTAAAAAAGCTCGCCAACACCTCTCCTTCGGCTTTGGTATACATCGCTGCATGGGTAACCGTTTGGCTGAAATGCAAATTCGTATTGTCTGGGAAGAAATTCTCAAACGCTTTAAGACCGTACAAGTAATGGGCGAGCCAACTTATATTCCCTCGACTTTTGTTAAGGGCTATTCGGATTTGCCAGTAAAATTAATTCCATTAGACCAATAAACACTGTTTAATACGCTTGCGAAAGCTATTACCCATTAATGCTAATGATACTAACAACTTATAAAGACTGACCGAGGGCACTATGCCAAAAATTACCTTTATTGAATTCAGTGGTGAGACGCACGAAGTTGAAGCCGAAACTGGGATTTCCCTAATGGAAGTTGCCATGAACAATGATGTTCCCGGCATTGACGCCGACTGCGGTGGCGCTTGCTCCTGCGCCACTTGTCACGTCTGGGTCGAGGGTGATTGGTTTGACAAATTGCCCGGCATAGAAGCTATGGAAGAGTCGATGTTAGGCCTTAACACCATGCGTGAAGAAAACTCACGTTTGTCTTGTCAAATTGACTGCACCGAAGCACTCGATGGTTTGGTACTCAAGCTACCTGAATTTCAGGGCTAGTGCATCTTTGGGTCGACACCCTCCGGCGTCGGCCCGCGTTCAACACTTGTATTATTTACCCCCTGTATTCATTACCCTCTGTATTCATTCCCTCTATACGCTCGAGCCGAGCTACGCTGAGATATTTGCCACTGTGGATAATTAACGACCCTACCTTTAGCCCACACCCCCAAGCTAGGGCATGGAAAACTAGCGTCTCACTGGCTGCTATGTCATCGCCGTTTTGTCAGTTTGTATTACTAATCGCTCCGATGGCTATAAAGTTCTTCGGTCTGGGTAGTGATAAAATCTCTCGTTCTAGGCAGTTATAAAATCTCACACTGCGGGCAGTTATAAAATCTCTCGGTCTGGGCGACTATAAAGTTGCACGCTGCGGGCAATCGCTGTTGACCATGGACGCCTAACAATACCGTCACTGTATCCGCGGCGGCGCTCGGCGTACAATGCCCCCATTCGGGCTTAGCCCTACCCTACAAACAGGTTTTACCATGACAGTGTTATCGGTTCTCGATCTGGCTCCTATCACCCAAGGCAGCAATGCCGGCCAGGCTATGGCCAACTCGCTGGCGCTAGCGCAACAGGCCGAGCAGCTTAACTACCAACGGTACTGGGTAGCTGAACACCACAATATGCCGGGTATAGCCAGCTCTGCCACCGCCGTATTGATTGGCCATCTGGCCGGCGGCACCTCAACGATACGGGTAGGCTCTGGCGGTATTATGCTACCCAACCATGCGCCACTGGTTATCGCCGAGCAGTTTGGCACCTTGGCCTCGCTCTATCCCAATCGCATTGACTTGGGGCTGGGCCGCGCCCCGGGTACCGATCAGTTAACCGCCCAGGCCCTGCGCCGCACGCTCTCAAGTAGTTCTGATGATTTTCCTCGCGACGTACTCGAACTACAGCACTACTTCAAAGATCCTGAGCCCGGCCAGCGCGTTATGGCCACCCCCGGTGCCGGCACGCATGTTCCGCTGTGGATTCTCGGTTCCAGCCTATTTGGTGCCCAATTGGCGGCTATGTTAGGGTTGCCCTTCGCCTTTGCCTCGCACTTCGCCCCGGCTCAATTAGATCAGGCCATCAGCACTTACCGCGAGAATTTTAAGCCCTCTGAACAGTTGCAACAGCCCCATATTATGCTGGGATTTAATCTATGCGCCGCGGCCACCGATGAAGAAGCACAGTATCTGCGCTCCTCTTCACTGCAGTCTTTTATCAATTTGCGCCGGGGTAGTCCGGGGCCACTGCCGCCGCCGGTCGCTGACTTTGAGCAGAATCTAGAACCCCAAGACCGGGCGTTGCTAGATAGCATAGGCCGCTGTTCAGCGGTGGGCAGTCCGGAGACAGTTAAGCGCCGCATTGACGATTTTGTTGAACAAACTGGTGCCGACGAGCTAATGCTAGTGTGCTCGATATTTGACCACGACAAGCGCATGCAAGCTTTTAAAATAGCCGCCGAAGTGACCGGCACTGGATAGTCGCTCTGCCGGGCACTAACACCGCACTGCCAATCTAACCGTTGATACTAGGCTCTCAACATGCGCCCTTACATTGCCTGCTTACCCTGCATTGTGAAACTGAGCCGATACTATGCTGATGCCATGTTGATACTAAGTTGTTACTGAGTTGATACTGAGTTGATAATATGCCGACAATAAGCCGATACCCAACCGAACCTATGCCTATAAAAGCCCCTAAATTCGAACGCAAATTTTTCC
>JBLHLU010000169.1:0-8680 GCA_047623385.1 Paraglaciecola psychrophila | reverse complement strand
CAAACTCAGTGACGACATCGGTCTACCGCCGATCAATACCGAGCACGACCGCTTTATGATTTGTGGCAGCCCGGCGATGCTAAAAGACAGCTGCGCTATTCTCGACGGCAGAGGTTTTAAGGAAACGCGTAAGGGTATTGCCGGACACTACGTCATCGAACGGGCTTTTGTCGAATAGCTCAGTTGAATAGCCCGGCTGAGTAGTCCAATTTCGCCACCTAGTTGGTAACCTAATTAGTGGCCCAATTGCGTAACCTAGTTAGTAGCCCAGCGGCCTGACTGTCGGGTCACCGCGGGGAACACACAAACGCTCTGGCCCGGTTGCCAGCGCGGTACTTTGTCCATCACTGCAACAAAACTGTCACTGGCTAGGCCCTGCTCAAGCCAGCTTCGCAGCGCCGGGTAGGGGCTGCGATCAAACCAAGTACTGTCGACAGCGGCAAACTGGCGAATAAATGATAAAATCGCCACGTCGGCCAGCGACCGCTTGGCCCCCAACAGAAACTGTCCGCGCTGCAGCCGCGCCTCCAGCAACGCCAGAAAAACCTCGGCCTGCTGACGGTAGTCCTGCTGAGACTGCTGCGGGTAGCGGTCGGCGTACTTATAGCGGTCGAGTAAGGGTTTAAACTGTTGGTCGTTCTGCTCGATAAGCAGCCGTGCCAAGTGGCGACCTTCACTGCACAGGGGGGTTTGTAGGCCTTCGGGGTCAGCCACCGACAACGCCCAATCAACAATATCAATACTTTCGTCGAGTACCCGCCCGTCCGGCAATACCAGTACCGGCACCGTCGCCTTTTTTGAATATGCCGCCAGACAAGGCGGCTTGTCGCGCAATAATATCTCCCTCAACTCAACCGTGCGGCCGCATAGATACAGCGCCCAGCGTGCGCGAATAGCATAGGGACAGCGCCGAAAAGAATACAAGATGGGGATCTGGCCACAGTGCAGCTGCGTTGCCGGCCCGGTCGAGCGCTCGCCGCTAGCGGGCTGCGAACTAATCATAGCCGCCCAACCAAATAGCCTTGGCCCAGTGCCACACATCCGGCCAGGGTTCGCTCAGTTTGCCGTTTTGCCACAGCAGTACTTCACCAACCTCGTTAGTACAGTAATAACCGTCTTGGTGTTCACACAGTGGAATCAACTCCCGGGATAAGCCCAGTGACCAAGCGACTGCCGCCACTTCCGGCAAATAGGTGTGAGAATTGGGATCGGCAACGGTAACCGGCTCGATGCTACCGTAGACCACATCGCTAACGGTCAACATAAACTGGCGAAATTCACCGTCCAATGACAATAGCAGTAGTTCCTCAGCGTCGATAATATCGTCCATGTCCGGCAGATCCAGCGGTACCGGTACTGGCTCGTTGCGGGCTCTGAGCTCTTCAATAATCGATTCCATGGTTCAACTCGGTTGCGCTATAGGGGATGTTAAGCAGTACAGTATACGCCGGTTGATGGCTGCTCCGCACGCAATCAGCGAATGCTAATGGCGCCATTAACTATACAGGCTATGTTTCTAACTCATCGACTGGCGATTAAGGCCTGCTAAATGGCTTGTTATCACCTAGCAGCGTGGCGCCAACACCGATGCTACTGCCAGCGATTCTTCGGTGATGGGAGTTGGTGACGGGGGTTGGGGATGGTAAAGGGGATGGCAACCGGTGATGATAATAGGTGCTCGCAGACAGCTACTCTAAAACCACTAGCGGATCGTTAACACCGGCCACCACGGGGATAACTCGGTTACTCCAAGCCGGTATCGAAACGGGTTGCATTGACCAGCAGCTTGAAACCATAACCCCCACTTTAGCCACTGTTTGAAAACTGTTCTCGCAGCCGATTTTTCTGTACTTTGCCCATCGCATTACGCGGTAGCGCCGCTATCACCTCGACCCGCTTAGGGACTTTGAAATTGGCCAGTTGGGTTTTGCAGTGGGCGATAATAGCCTCGGCGCTGGGGAGCGGCTCGGCGCCCTCACCGTGCTCGCCGATAATAACCGCCAATACCGCCTCGCCAAAATCAGCGTGGGCAACGCCGATCACCGCCGACTCCTTAACACCCAGCATATCATCAATCACCCTTTCAATCTCTTTGGGATAGACATTGAGACCACCGCAGATCACCAAATCTTTAGCCCGGCCGACAATGACCACATAACCGTCGTTAATAGTGGCTTTGTCACCGGTATTAAAAAAGCCATCGGCGGTAAAATCCTCAGCGGTTTTTTGCGGCATACGCCAGTAACCAGAAAAGACATTGGCACCGTGCACCTGCAAATTACCGATCTCACCGTCAGCCAGCGAGTGCCCGGCATCGTCGACAATACGCAGCGTCACCCCCGCTAGCGCCGGGCCAACGGTACCTGCCCGGCGTTCCCCAAGCAGTGGATTTGACGTGTTCATGCCGGTCTCGGACATCCCGTAGCGCTCCAGAATGCGGTGCCCTGAACGCGCCTCAAAGTCGACAAAAGTCTCTGTCAATAAGGGTGCCGAGCCCGATATAAACAGGCGCATAGTGCCGCAACAATGCGCCCCGAAGTCGGCATTATTTAACAGCCTGGTATAGTAGGTTGGAACACCCATCATCACCGTGCAACCGGGCATAGCAGCAACCGCTGCGCTGTCACTATAAGCGCTGTGCCACACCATACTGGCACCGCTCATCAGTACGCAGCTCACCGCCACGAACAAACCGTGCACGTGATAAATCGGCAACATGTGCAACAGTCGGTCGCTGGCGTCAATGCCCCAGGCCGCCACCAATGTTTGCGCGTTGCTGCGCAAGTTGTCATGACTGAGCATAATACCTTTAGCTCTACCCGTGGTGCCGGAGGAGTACAACAACGCCGCCATATCTGCGCCCTGGCAGAGCGCCAATACCGGCTCAGCACTGGCTTGCTCAGCCTGCACCATCAAACTGCCGCTGCCATCGGCGTCTAGGGTTAGGATTGACTTGAGACCTGGGTTTTCGTCCGCGGCGGCGACAATCGATTCGATCACCGCCACCGCGGTACTGCTGCACACCACGATGGTGGGTTCGGCGTCGCCGAGAAAATAGCCTAGCTCCGCCGCGGTATAGGCGGTGTTTAGCGGGTGGTAAACCAACCCAGCGCGCAGGCAGGCTAGGTATAAAAACAAATTCTCAGCTGATTTATCGACCTGCACAGTGACTCGGTCGCCGGCCACCGCACCCTGTGCCAACAAACTATTGGCGATCCGTGCAGAGGTCTCATCCGCCTCAGCGTAGCTAACACTGCGTTGGCGTTCAGTAAGCAGCAGCTGGCTATCGAGGTTTGCCGGAAAGTTTTTCTGAAAATACCCGTAGAGGTTGGCGTTGTCGCTCATGTCGATGTTTCCTCAATCGCTCGGGCCAACATTTCGCCCGATTATTTTGTTAGGCAATAGCTTGATCCAGCTGCCAGTCGGCAATTATGCCGCAACGCGCAGGGCATGCAAGGCGGCTGCATCAGCGGCGGTCTCGATTGCTGCTGCCAGTCTTCGCCGCTAACACCGTGCTCGAAGCCACCGCCAAGTATACTCAGCGGCGGTCAACGGCCCCGTTCAATAGCAAGGGTTCAGTGGCAAATGCTCAATGACAAATGTTCAACAACAAGTGCTCAACAACAAGTGCTCAACAATAATAGCCACTGATGATCAGCGGCACTATCCACGGGCAGTAAAATTAGCGCTCTGTCGCGCTGATCCGGGCTGTTGTGGTAATTCCTGTTTGACATTACAGCGCCATCTCTTTTTACTAGGCGTCGACATATCTTTCGCCAGCGCGGGCCAAGATGCCTCGAGCACCGTGAATAACCCGGCAAAATTGCGCGCCGCCTTAGCCCCGCACCCCTATCGAGCACTCCAAAGGAAACCATCAGTGACCGAACAACACATTCAACAGCTGCAACAAGCCGCCGACTGTATTGATCTGCTACAGCAGCAAGTCGACAGTAGTTTTGCCCATCTCAAAGCCCTGTGCACCGTCGACGGTCAGCTTGTAGCCGCCATGTTTGATACTCATCAACAAGTTAGTTATGAGCTGGCCTTTAGCGCCGCAGAGTTAGCCGCGCCAGTAGTTATGCTTAAATATGCCCAGCAGGTTGGTGATGATGACAGCCAGGCGATACCGCTGGCACTGGCCTTTTGTGCCGAGAGTGTACGTATCGTGTGGCAGCGGTTATTTTCTCACGCCAGCGAAGCCGGGCTCAGTAGCCCTGACTTGCTGGCCCTGATGGGCAGCGAACCGGTTGCCAGCTTTCTCGCGGAGCAAGGCGATGTGGCGCACTATGCCGCTATTGGCGCGCAGTTGCTGGAGCGCGGCAACGTGCACCTACCCAGCGGACTGGGGGAAGAAAAAGATATGATTCGAGACGCCTTTGCCCGTTTCACCGAAGAAGTGGTAATGCCTCGAGCTGAGCATATTCACCGCTTTGACACGGATATTCCAGACGAAATTATTCAGGGTGCCGCCGAAATGGGCTGTTTTGGCACCTGTATTCCCGAACAGTACGGTGGCCTGATGCCCGACGACCGCCACGACAGTATTGGTATGCTAGTAGTCACCGAAGAGTTATCCCGCGGCTCCCTAGGTGCCGCCGGTAGTCTGATCACCCGGCCAGAAATCGCCGCCAGAGCATTATTGGCCGGGGGCACCGAGGCGCAAAAAACCAGCTGGCTACCGCCTTTAGCCGCCGGTGAAAAGCTCGCCGCTATTGCTATTACCGAACCCGACTACGGCTCCAATGTAGCGGGCCTGGCGCTAAAGGCGAGCAAAACTGAGGGCGGTTGGCTGCTGGACGGTGCCAAAACATGGTGTACCTTCGCCGGTAAAGCCGATGTCATCGTAGCGATAGCCCGTACCGACCCCGATCGCAGCAAAGGCCACAAGGGCCTGAGTATGTTTATGGTAGAAAAATCGCGGTTCAGTGGCCACCAATTTGACTACCACAATGCCAGCGGCGGCCAGCTAACTGGACGGGCCATCCCCACCATCGGTTATCGCGGCATGCACTCTTTCGACCTGTCTTTTGAGGCTTTTTTTGTACCGGACAGCGCTTTGGTGGGCGGCGACGGTGGCCTAGGCAAAGGCTTTTACCTGACCATGGCCGGGCTGTCGGGCGGGCGTATACAAACCTCTGCCAGAGCCTGCGGGGTGATGAAAGCGGCGCTAGAACGGGCTCTGAGTTACGCCACCGACCGCAAAGTGTTCGACGCCCCTATCGGTAACTATCAACTAACTCAGGTCAAGCTGGGCCGCATGTGGGCGGCGCTCACTGCATCTAGACAGTTCAGTTACGCGGTAGCTAGAATGTTGGATGCCGGCGCCGGCAAGATGGACGCCAGCCTAGTGAAGTTATTTAGCTGCCGGGCAGCGGAGTGGGTTACCCGGGAGGCACTGCAAATTCACGGCGGCATGGGTTATGCCGAAGAGAGTGCTGTTAGTCGCTATTTTGTCGATGCTCGGGTGCTGTCTATTTTCGAGGGCGCTGAAGAGACACTGGCACTAAAGGTTATCTCCAGAGACCTTATTGCCAATGCCAGCAACCCTATTACTAACAACGTCACTAACGATGCCACTAACAAGGCCATAGCCAACAGTAATAACGCTGCGACTGTGACCTAAACAAACCTTAAGCCACCACCGGAGCATACTATGCAAAACGTTTTATCGGGTCTGCGTGTAGTCGAGGGCAGCGCTTTTGTTGCGGCTCCCTCCGGCGGTATGACGCTGGCGCAACTTGGCGCCGATGTGATTCGCTTTGACCCTATTGGCGGCGGCATTGACTATCGCCGTTGGCCGGTGACAGCAAACAACGAGAGCATTTACTGGCACAGCCTCAACAAGGGTAAGCGTTCAATCGCAGTGGACTTTAAAACCCCCGAGGGACGTGAGCTGCTGACTCGGCTAATCACTGCTCCCGGCGACGACTGCGGGCTTTTTCTCACTAACTTCCCAGCCCGAGGCTGGCTCGCCGATGAACAATTGCGAGCCCACCGCGAAGATCTTATCTACCTCAATCTGACCGGCGACCGGCACGGCGGTAGCGCGCTGGACTATACTGTCAACAGCAAGATGGGCTTTCCAAACCTGACCGGGGCCGCGGCTAACGGCGAACCCATCAATGCGCCGCTACCGGCCTGGGATGTTATCGCCGGACAGCATATTGCCCTCGGATTGCTGGCCGCTGAACGCCAGCGAACTCGTACCGGTAAAGGACAGTTTATCAAGTTGGCGCTGGCGGATGTGGCCCTGGCTACCATGGGTCATCTCGGTTATATCGGCGAGGCGATGATTAATGGGGTGGAACGCGAGCCTATTGGCAATCATATTTACGGCACCTTTGGTCGTGACTTTAAAAGCCGCGACGGCTACCGAGTAATGGTCGTCGGTGTTAGTGGCAATCAATGGCAGGCGATACTTAAGGTGACCGGACTGGCACCCGCTATTGCCGACTTAGCGCAGTCTATGGCGCTAGACTTTAGCAACGAAGGTGATCGCTATCGAGGCCGGGAAGCCATTTGCAAATTGCTAGAACCGTGGTTTGCCGCCCACGACTATGCAGCGCTCATCGCGCAGCTTGAGTCTGCTGGCGTTTGCTGGGGCAAGTATCAAAGTGTAGCGGAGCTGGTGCATAACGACATAGATTGCTCTACCGACAACCCGCTGTTTGAGCAGGTTAACCAGCCGGGTATTGGTGAATATTTAGTGCCTCATAACCCCTTAGGTTTTGGCGCCGCTGAGCGGTTGCCAGTACAACCGGCACCGCGCCTTGGGCAGCATACCGAGGAGATATTAATGGATGTTCTCGGTATCAGCAGCGGTGAAGTAGCAGGGTATTTTGATGCCGGCATTGTCGCGGGCAGCCAGTAATACAACCGCGGTGCAGGCTATTGCCGGCGCTCTAACAGCCGATCTAGCAATAGCTCGGGTAACTCTCATACATTAATTGGAGCGTAAACAATGCAAGGGCTATTTTCAACAGCTGTAATTTTTTGCTTTTTGGCAACTTTTACCGCAACCAGTTTTGCAGACAATAGGGCCGAGCCGCGCAACATTTTGGTTACCGGATCAACCAGTGGTTTGGGCCGCGAAGTGGCTCTCAGCCTAGTCGACAGCGGCGACCATGTCATTATTCACGGCCGTAACAAAGAGCGCGGAGCAGCCCTAGTGGCGCAGTTAAACGCTAAACGCGCTGGCAGCGCACGATTTTTTGCCGCAGATTTTTCTGCTCTTTCACAAGTGCGCGCGCTGGCTGCAAACATAGCCGCCCACTACGACCATCTGGATGTGTTAGTCAACAACGCCGGTATTGTACGAGTCAATGACCCGCAGCGCCGCATCAGTGATGATGGCCACGAGTTACATTTTCAAGTCAATTATCTGGCGGGTTTTTTACTCACCGATTTATTATTGCCGCTGCTGGAAAAAAATCAAGCGGCGCGAGTGGTCAATGTTTCATCGCTGGCGGCGGCACCGCTAGATTTTGATAACCTGATGTTAGAACAAGGCTACAGCGCCAATAGGGCTTACGGGCAAAGTAAATTAGCGCAGGTTATGCATACCATCGATTTGAGTAAAAAACTTCAGGAGAAGGGAATAACTGTTAACGCCTTACATCCTGAAAGCTATATGAATACCCGCATGGTTCTGTCTGCCGGTTTACAACCACGCAGTTCAGTTGCCGATGGCCGCGATGCCGTTTTGCAGTTAATCAATAAAAACAATGTCGGCAATGGTGAATTCTATAATGTGTTAAATTTATCAACAGCCAACCCCCAAGCCTATGATGCAAAGGTAAGGACTCAACTTTGGGATGCTAGCTTGCAGCTAATTGCTGAGGCTAAAAAATAGTTCGTTAAATCATCGACGGCACCGTCAAAAAGCTGGGCTAAGCGATAACCGTGAGCCGAGGGTCTAGATCGGCCTCTTTAGCTTAGGCCGATAACTTAACCAAGCTCACAGCAACTTTTAGCTGCTCGTTCATCGGGCGTTTTTAGCGTCGCTAGTTGGCGATGTTATTGGTCTATTTTTTTGGGCTGCCACTATTAGTCTATTGTTCTGCACTGTCGTTATTGGACTGTAGTTATCGATATGTAATTATCGACATGCAGTTATCGACCTGCACTTAGTAAAAAAAGTTTCAACAGCCGGCAGGCGCCTGCTCACATCACATCAACAGCAAGGCTGATTCACCGCGACTCAATTGCAAAGTTTCTTAACTTTTTGCTTAGTGCTTAGTTCAAACTATTCCTACTGGGGTGCTATGGCAGATACCAAATCGGCGAGCCATAAGCTCGCTCTTGAATGACCATCGGCACTTCTTCGTCCATCTTTATAGCAAAACGTTTTTGATCGTAGGCTGTCCAGCGCGGCGTCGGCACCTCTAATAGTCGAGCATAATAAAAGGCTCTTTGCTCGGCAACAAAGTCAGGGTCTTGCCAAAAACTTATTAACTCAGCGGCGCCCTGCTCATTGCTCCAGGTAGCCTGTTCAACATCTACAGTACTCTCAATAGCCGGTAACTTGCCGGCTTTATTTAACCTGCGATCGCCCGCCCAGGCAATGTCGTAAACTTTCTCCTGTGCTTTGCCACTGCTATCAACCCAGCCTTTAACTACTTGCAATCGATCTAAGGTAGCACCAATAGGATCCATACGCCCGGCAATCAAAAAACCAGGC
>JBLHLU010000168.1:0-8694 GCA_047623385.1 Paraglaciecola psychrophila | reverse complement strand
AGAAAAAATGGCCTCGTTAGGGCAACTTGTTAGTGGTGTCGCCCACGAGGTAAATACACCACTGGGCATCAGTATTACGGTAGTTTCATTGATAAAAACACTCTACAAAAAAATTAGACATGATTTCGATCAGGGCTCCCTAGATGAAGAAGACTTTGTATTATTTTTAAATGAAATTGAGGAAGGTTCCATTTTACTTGAGCGAAATTTGAATAACGCATCAGCACTGATACGAAGCTTCAAAAAAATATCCGTAGACCAGCACGCCGACGACCTTATCAATATAGGCGTCAATGCCTACATTCACGACATTCTAAAAAGTATTGAAACGACCTTCAAGGGAACCCAAATAAGTGTGGAGTTTGCCCCTGGCGAAGAACAGCTAGTCAACACCTACCCGGGTATTTTAACGCAAATACTCAGCAATCTTTTCAACAATTCTCATATGCACGGCTTCGACAATGGCACCATACCGGGAAAAATACGCTTGCGTACCACTTCACTTGACGAAAACACCGTGAAAATTGAGTACCAAGACGACGGCAAGGGTATGAGCGAAGACACCCTAAAAAACATATTCGATCCTTTTTTTACCACTAACAGAGGCTCAGGTGGTTCCGGACTGGGCATGAATATTGTTTATAATTTAGTCAAGCATCAGTTGGAATCTGAACTCACTATTAGCAGTAAAGAGAACGAGGGAATGAAATTTGAATTTACTCTTCACGAGCTGGAGAAAGTTAATGTTTAAGGAAAAAAAACGTCAAAAATGCTGTTTTCAAAGAATAAGCCACTGGTTTTTAAACGGAAGAACAAGCCTTGGAAAGTACTAGTCGTCGACGATGAAGAAGACATCCACTCGGTCACTCGATTATGTTTAAAGAGCTATCAATTTAAAGACAAGGCAGTGGAAATAACCAGTGCCTACAGCGCAAAACAGGCAAAAGAAATTCTTCTCGTTGAACCCGATATTGGCGTAGTTCTTTTAGATGTAGTGATGGAGACACATAATGCAGGGCTCGACCTGGTCAGGTGGATAAGAGAAGACAGCGGTAATCAAAGCACCAGAATCGTGTTGCGTACAGGGCAACCGGGCGATGCGCCCGAATCGGAGATAATACAAAAATATGACATCAACGACTACAAATCTAAAACTGAACTCACCACCGAAAAACTATCTACTGTAGTAACGGCTTCTCTGCGAGCCTACGAAAATATCGCGGCACTAGAGCAAACGAAAATGGGTTTAGAAAAAACCATTTCGGCCGCTAAAAATATATTTGAGTTCGACTCATTTGAGCGCTTTATCGAAGGTACACTGGACCAACTTTGCTCACTGCTTTATGTCAGCGGCGGGGCAGCATACAGCTTTAAAAGTGCCGCCGCTGTACAAGAGCCCCATGGTGCATGGATTATTAGCGCAACAACAGAAAAGTACAGTCAGTACTTGGGTAAACCCATAACCAGTTTGTTGCCCATGTATAACCCAGATGATCAGTTTGGCAACACCGTCGAATACGAAACAGAACATGATACAAAACTCGTTTTTTCAGTCAAAATCGGTGAATCTGACCGCAGTATGTTGATACTGGGTTCAGACCTTCCTATTACCACCGCAGACCGCGTTATACTCGAGAATTTTGTCAGTAACATTACCAACGCCTACGAGAATATCCATTTGCTCAAACAGACTGAATTGATTCAAAAAGAAATTGCCTATCGACTGGGAGAGATGGTTGAGACGCGATCCAAATCGACCGGGGGCCATGTAAAACGCGTTGCCGAAATGAGCTATCGAATTGCACTGCACTATGGGGTAGAACCGCTGGATGCGAAGAAAATTAAAATTGCCTCGCCGCTTCACGATGTTGGGAAAATCGGCATACCCGATTCTATTTTGAACAAGCCGGGGAAACTCGACGCGCAGGAGTGGGAAATCATGAAAACTCACGCGGCAATAGGGCGCACAATATTGGAGGGTTCAGATCTCGACGTCATCAATGTTGCCAGCGCTATCGCCGGTTCTCATCACGAAAGATGGGATGGAGATGGCTACCCAGACGGTTTAAAGGGTGAGAACATTCCAATCGCAGCACGCATAACCGCTATTGTTGACGTTTTTGACGCACTGGCCTCAGTGCGGTGCTACAAAGACGCTTGGCCACTCGATCGGGTGGTGTCGACCATACGCGAGGGCAGAGGCAGCCAGTTTGAACCTCGGTTAGTTGATGTCATGTTGGAATATTTTGATGAGATGATTGAAATACGAGACCGGTTCCCCGATGCACCCTAACCACCCGATGCCCCTCGATCCAGTGACTCAATCGATTCCAGCAAAGATCGCATACTTTTCTGACCTCGACCAATAGGCAGCGCCTTGTTGGCCGAGGTGGGAAACACCTCTGCATGCCACAGCGCGGGGCAAGCGCTACCATTAGTGACTGCTGCAAATGTGCAGCCATCAGCCACACCCTCGGGGCTAACCCAGACTAGACTGGACTATCGGTCAGGATAAAATAGCGCCTGCACTGTGTAAATTCATCGCTGCTGTAAATGGCCATAGCAAAACACTCACGCACTACGTAAATCACTTGCAGGCTATCCAGTAAACCCACCATTCCCCGAGGGTTAAAGGACTGCGGCGCAGCGCTAAACTCACCGGCATCAGCAAGGGTCACAACAAACACCCTATTTACCTTGTCTGGCCAACACCGTGGCCAATATAACTATTGTCCAAAACTTGACAAGCGTTACACTGGGTAGGCAGGTTTAATCCTTATTGACGCCCTGGTCACAAGCCCTATCAACCCCTCGAGCTAAAAGAAGTAACAGCCAATGAAACTGACCGACCCCTCCCTACTGCAAAGCCAAGCCTATATCAACGGCCAGTGGCTGCCTAGCGACAACGGCCAGACCTATGCGGTGCACAATCCGGCCAACGGCGACCTGATCGCCGAAGTCAGCGACTGTGGCGCTCTCGAGTGTCGGCGCGCCATTGCCGCCGCCCAATCTGCGCTGGGGCCTTGGAAAGCGCGACCGGCCAAACAACGGGCCCAGTTATTGCGCAAGCTATACCAGCTAATGATCGACAACCAAGAAGATTTGGCCCGCATTCTTACCACCGAGCAGGGCAAGCCGATGGCGGAGGCCCGGGGCGAAATAGCCTACAGTGCTAGCTTTATCGAGTGGTTTTCGGAGGAGGCCAAACGGCTCTATGGCGACACCATTCCCGCCCCCTCAGTAGATCAGCGCATTATTGTCAGCAAACAGGCCATCGGCGTAGTTGCTTGCATCACGCCGTGGAATTTCCCCAGCGCGATGCTCGGCCGCAAACTCGGCCCGGCACTGGCCGCAGGCTGCACCGTGGTATGCAAGCCCGCTAACGAAACACCGCTGTCGGCTATGGCTATTGCGGTGCTGGCCCAGCGCGCCGGTATACCCGCCGGCGTTATCAATATACTCAGCGGCCAAACTGCCGAGATTGGCACCGAGCTCACCGCCAACCCAACCGTTAAGAAAGTCACTTTTACCGGTTCTACCCGAGTCGGAAAACTACTGCTAAGCCAGTGTGCCGCCACCGTTAAACGCACCTCAATGGAACTCGGTGGCAATGCGCCTTTTATAGTCTTTGCCGACGCCGACCTGGACGCGGCGGTGGCCGGCGCCCTTGCTGCCAAGTTTCGCAACGCCGGTCAAACCTGCGTTTGTGCCAACCGCATACTGGTGCAAGAAGACATTTACCCGGCTTTTATCGCCAAACTGGCCACCGCAGTAGCAGCCTTTAAGCTGGGGGACGGCGGCCAAGAGGGCGTCACCATGGGGCCTCTGATTCACCCCGCTGCAGCCAAAAATGTCTATGCATTAATCGATGATGCCGTTGCCAAGGGTGCCAAGGTGGTTAGCGGGGGCAAAGCACTGTCCGGTAGTTTTGTCGAACCCACTATTTTGTCCGATGTCGATGACAGCATGCGCGTTTTTAATGAAGAAATATTCGGCCCAGTGGCCGCCATCATGCCCTTTCACAGCGAGCAACAGGCCATTGATCTGGCCAACAATACTGATGCTGGGCTGGCAGCGTACTTTTACAGCAGAGATATTGGCCGGGTGTGGCGGGTTAGCGAGGCCTTAGAATACGGCATTGTCGGAATTAATGAAGGTATTATCAGTACCGAGGTTGCCCCCTTCGGCGGTATTAAAGAGTCTGGCAATGGCCGCGAGGGCTCTAAATATGGCCTCGACGACTACACCGAAATTAAATACCTGTGCATCGGTGGCATTAACACCTAGTCAGGGAGCAGCCTTTTAAAACGTACCTATCGCTGAGGATCTAACCATGAGCGCAGTTATTTATCCGACCACGAATCTCACCGCCACCGAACAGTTAGTTGTCGATCGCGGCGAAGGTATTTATATCTTTGATCAGCAGGGCAAGCGCTACATCGAGGGTATGGCCGGGCTGTGGTGTACCTCGCTGGGCTACGGTAACCAGGAACTGATCGAGGCCAGTAATGAGCAAATGCAAAAAATGTCCTTCACCCATATGTTTGGTGGTAAAACTCACCAACCGGGCATGGATCTGGCAGATCGACTTTCGGCCATGAGCCCAGTGAGCGATGCCAAAGTCTTTTTTGGTAACTCTGGCTCCGATGCCAACGACACTCATATCAAAATGTTACGCTATTATTTCAACGCCATCGGAAAACCTGAGAAACGTAAAATCATTACTCGCGATCGTGCCTACCATGGCGTAACCGTAGCCGCCGGTTCCCTCACCAGCCTACCCGCCAATTTAACTCACTTTGATGCACCGCTGGATGCGCTGGGTATACTGCGCAGCGATCACCCCCATTACTACCGCGGCCGCCGTGACAACGAAAATGAAGGTGAATTTGTCGCCCGTATTTGCGCCAACCTAGAGCAGCAAATTATTACCGAGGGGCCGGAGACCATCGCTGCCTTTATCGCCGAACCTATTACCGGTGCCAGCGGTGTAATCGTACCGCCGCCGGGTTATTACCAAGCGGTGCAGGCGATACTCAATCACTACGGTATTCTATTTTGGGCCGACGAAGTTATTACTGGTTTTGGCCGCACCGGCAACGATTTTGGCTGTACCACTATGAATATTCAACAGCCGGATATGATGACATTTGCCAAACAACTGTCCAGTGCCTACTTTCCTATTAGCGCCTCGCTAATTCGCGGCGATATGTACCAGGCGATGATCCAGCCCAGTGCCGACGTTGGCGTATTTGGTCACGGCTATACTTACAGCGGCCATCCAGTAGGTTGCGCTATCGCTCTAAAAGTACTGGATATTTATCAGCGAGATCATATTTTCAGCAAAGCGGCTAACGTCGGAGCATATATGCAGCAACAGCTGCAAACGCTAACTGACCACCCCCTAGTAGGAGAAGTACGCGGCGCTGGTTTATTGGCGGCGGTGGAGTTGGTGGCCAACAAAATGACCGGCCAGGCCTTTGCCGACGGCAAACTGGGCGCATACGCTGTCACCCGCTGTCAACAACACGGTTTGATCGTCAGAGTGGTGGCAGGCAACAGCCTGGCGCTGTGCCCACCGCTGATTATAAGCACCGAGCAAATTGATGAAATTATGCAGATTTTACGACAGTCGCTGGATGAGGTCTTGGCCTTTGTCCACAGCGAAAAATTGTTAGCCGGCTAAATAGTAGCACTGCTGTCAGTACCGATAAAGCTGTCGCCATGTTTTACGACATATTTAACGACATGCTTTAGGGCATAGCTTGCAGTATGGTTTACGGCATGGTGTACGGCATGGTTTACGGCATAGCTGCCAACGTGATGGGCAGCACGATTGGCGATGTCCTTGTCATTGTCATTGTCAAAGTCATGGTGATAGTCATTGCCGTGTTCCCAAGCTCAGGCTTTTGGTCGGCAAGACCCTGGTGAGCGCTGCAGCGAAAAAATCACAGATAGCCGCCTTTTTGGCTGCTCTCGGCTGTCGTTTGCATCGACGCTGGGGGACTAACAGTTACCACCTTCTACAATAATCCTGACGCCGCGCAATTGCAGCGAATCTAACAACACTGCGCTGGAAAATAACTAGACAGAGGGGCTTTGCCGGCACTGGTACCACGGTATTACCCCAACCAAGAACCGCTGAGAAATAAGGTCGCTACTCGACCCGAGCCGCAGCAGCCGCAACTGTTCTGCCATTGCTCAGCCATTGATCGGCCATTGATCAGCCCAGCAAACTAACAGGCTACAGCGATATCGCCTTGCAACAGTGATAGCGCGGCAACATAACGGTAGCCCAACACCTCGGCCACCGCTTTATTAGTCACTACCCCCGCCATCACATTGAGACCACTCATTAGGTGCCGGTCGTCCAATAACGCTTGCTGAAGCCCCTTGTTAGCGAGCGCCAAGGCGAAGGGCAGTGTCGCATTAGTCAACGCAATAGTGGCGGTGCGGGCCACGCCACCGGGCATATTGGCAACGCAGTAGTGCACCACCTCATCGACCACATACGTTGGGTGTTGATGGGTGGTGGCCCTTGATGTTTCGAAACAGCCGCCCTGATCGATGGCCACATCGACCACCACCGCGCCCCTCTTCATGCGTTTAATAATATCCCGAGTAATCAATTTCGGCGCAGCGGCCCCAACGATCAGTACCGCACCAATCAATAGGTCGCAGTCGATGGCCAGTCGTTCGATCTCTTCGCAAGTCGAATACAGGCATTTCACCCGCCCGTTGAATTCGACATCCAACTGCCGCAACCGAGGCAGTGATCGGTCCAGTATGGTCACTTCCGCACCCATGCCCACCGCCATTCTGGCCGCTTGTGTACCGACCACACCGCCGCCGAGCACCAATACCTTAGCCGGTGCAACCCCCGGCACGCCGCCGAGCAAGCAGCCCAGGCCACCCTGGGCTTTCTCCAGATGATGAGCACCGGCTTGAATAGACATCCGCCCAGCGACCTCCGACATCGGTGCCAACAACGGCAAGCCGCCACCGGCATCGGTGACCGTTTCGTAGGCTACAGCGCTACTACCAGAGGCCAGCAGCAGTTCGGTTTGCACGGGGTCCGGCGCTAAGTGCAGGTAGGTGAACAAAATCTGCTCCGGGCGCAACATTCTGCACTCCTCGGGCTGGGGCTCTTTCACTTTAATAATCATCTGCGCGCTAGCAAAGATTTGCTCAGCGGTGTCCACTATACTGGCACCGGCAGCAATATAGTGGGCATTGTCAAATCCAACAGCGGCACCGCCGTCGTGCTGCACCATGACTTGATGACCACAGGCCACCAATTCTTGAACACCGCCAGGGGTCAAACCGATACGGTATTCATGGTTCTTGATTTCTTTTGGTACGCCAATAAGCATCGTCTTAATCCTCGCGAGTTACAGTGATTGTCTGTATATTTGATTCGACTATAATAGTTGAATTAATACAGTTGATTACTATGTATATAGTTACCTTTTAAGTGCTATCAACCAAAAAAATCCAAAATAAAAGGTGAATAATGCCAAGCCCAACATCACTGCCGCGGATATTCGACAAAATCGATAAAAACATCATGCGAGAATTGCAAAAAGAGGGTCGTATGCCCTTCGCGCAACTGGCCAAGAAGGTAGGGCTAAGTCCTACCCCTTGTATTGAACGAGTCAAACGACTGGAAAATGAAGGCGTTATTCAAGGCTATAGTGCCCGCATCAACCCACTCATGGTCAACGCGTCGTTAGTAGCCTTTGTACAGATCCGACTTAACCGCTCCTCCAAAGATGTGTTTGAAGAGTTCAGCCGCGCCGCCCGACTGCTACCGGAAATACAGGAGTGTTATCTGGTGTCGGGATCTTTCGATTATTTGATCAAAGCGCGGGTTGCGGATATGTCGGCCTATAGAGAGTTCTACGGAGATACACTGCTGACGCTGCCCGGGGTACAGGAATGCACTAGCCATATTGTTATGGATGAGGTGAAAGAAACACTGCAGATAGCGCTATAAGGCTTTAGCTCATTATAGCCGAGCTATCAGCTCACTGTGATGACTAACAAACGGGAGTTTGATGCAGTAATCACTGACTTGAGCAACCCGCTACGCGCTCGCTGCGGTCCTCTAAAGGGCGTTGTGCCGCTGTCGTCTCACAGTAAACAATCCGCTTGAATTCAGGGCGCTATATGCTCTTGCAGCTCATCGACTAACCGCTGATATTCAATCTGTAAATACGGTAGTTGTTCCGCTAGCTGCTGTTTGTCTCCCTGCTTGGCCAACTGCTCCACCGCGTCCGCTATCACATGTAAGCGGGTGCCGCCGATAGTCGCCGCGACACCTTTTAAAGCATGCGCGCTGTGACTGATCTTATCCAGATCATTGCCATCATCGCGGTGCTGTAATAATGCCATGTAGTCCGCCGTCTCCGGCGCAAACAAATCGAGCAACGTCTGCAACCTATCCTCTCTGCCACCCATTCGCTCGAGGGCTGCACTGCGATCCCATACCGGTAGCGATTGACCCCATACGCCGGTACCAGCTCTTGTTACCAAAGATTCACCGCCGGGCATAGCCGCTGCAGCAAGCTGATCTAACCAGTAGGCTAACTTCTCACTGAGATCATCGATATTAACCGGCTTCGACAAATAGTCGCTCATACCCGCCGCCAAACACTTGTCCCGCGCGCCCTTCATAGCATTGGCGGTCATCGC
>JBLHLU010000167.1:0-8728 GCA_047623385.1 Paraglaciecola psychrophila | reverse complement strand
ATAGATATTTTACTAATGTTACTGTCAGTTTTTCAGCTGACTAACTGCCACACTGCTTCAAGATTACCTACCAGAGATCGCTTTTGTAGTTACCTTCAATGCCTTGATCAATAGCGACTTGCAGCAATTTGTCTTTGCCCTGCAGTATCAGATTACGCTTTTCTTCGGTGTTTTCGCTAAATTCTTTGCCAAAAGATATTTTACGCGGTTGCGGCCAGTTTTCACTTTTCCAGAGTTTGCTGCGAATCAATGACTTGCCACAGTGAAAAAACAACTGGTCGATTGATATTTCCAAAACTAACAGCGCCGCTTTGTTGTCTACAGAGAATTGCGCACATAATGCTGGGTCACTCAATATCCGACAGTGCCCCTCTATACGCAGTGTCTCTCTGGTATTTGGCAATATTAAAATCATACTGACCTTGCCACTGGAATTTAGAATATTCTCCAATGAAAAAAGTAGTTTATTGCCAGGACGCTCGGGAATATGAAGAGTAGTTTCATTGACTACTCGGATAAATCCAGGATTATCACCTTTCGGTGAGGTTTGTGGATAACCGTTATCAGCCGCTGTTCCGAAGATAAAAAAGGGACAATTCTCAATAAAATCGATATGTCGCTCGTTTAGCTTTTGCCAAATTTTATTCTTGGTGGCGGGATGAGATTCTCCCAATAAGGCGCGAAGACTCGCAACGTCTGTTATTTCGGTTTCCATAGACTCACCTTCAATAGATACCGCTAATAGTAATGATTCTCATTCTCTTTGTCCACATGTATACAGTTTCTTTTCCTAATAACAACCGCAACTGTGAGGTACTAACTGTTACGCGCAACCGCTACAACGGTTTTTAAATGCATAGCTATCCGAAATGAATATTTTCGTTAAAAAAAACCACGGCTACGCCTGTAATCGGCTCCCCTCAACAGTGCTGATGGTCAACGCGGTAAAGATTGCTCAATAGAACATATTTCAGGGAGCCTGATCTATATAATTTCGTATTATGTACCCGCACAGAAATAGACCTACTCTCAATAGTGACGGTCTCACTTATCAATACTGTTAAATCGACTCGGTCAATGGCCACAATCACGGCTATGATCAAAGCGTGATAAAAAGAAAACGCCGTAATCAATAGGGTTACCCGCATTAAATTATTTATAGTTGGCATTTTACTGCTGATTACCCGACCGCTATGTACGTCACATTGCAAAGAAAATAGGCCAGAAAAATAACAGCACTGCCCTCGTATCGTACGGCAGCCAATTTTGGCAACCGCTGCAATCACTAAGAATTGTAAGCTGTTGCAGAACTACCGGATACTAAGTGTCCGCAGCTAAGGGAGGTCATTGGGCTTTTTATCAACCCCGCTTTCTTCTAGGGCTACTGTGCCGCTAACGCATAACTGCTGCATCACTACTGCAAAGCTACACTGACACTGGTGCAAAGCTAATCATCAAGTAGACGATTTACCACTGTGTCACTTGGAAAAAACCTAGTTGGTTGGCTTAGCAATCACGTTGACTCAACCTATCATCAAATAATAATGAGAATCGTTTGCATTAGCGTTTATGCTGATATAGATTACATCCTTCTATCATCGAACAATCCTTGTAGGCGCTATGAATAATTGGAAAAGCCGTATAATAGCAGGTAACGAACGGTTTGTAGAAAAAGACTTTGAATCCGCAAGGATGCTTTATGAAGCCGCGTGCCTCGAAGCCGAGGTACTACTTACCGAGTGGCAAAAGCCTGAGGAAGCAGTATCTGCCTTTGTTATAAGTTATCACAACATGGCTGACCTCTATCAGCGACAGGGCAAATCACGTACCGCCAGATCTACTCTTGAAAAGGTTCATCAGCATTTACTGCGTACAGCCGCTTCGACCCCAGTGGATGACGTACGTCACGGCGCGCTGTGCCGAGGAATCAACGAAACTTACTCAGCTCTTCTAACACATAAACGCTGTCACCTGGTGGGCAACGTTCATTAACTAGCCACTAACCTTCTGCTCTATACGCATCGAAACACCTATCGCTAAGCATAGTGTATCCGATAACAATCAACCTCCTGCCCTTGAATGTGACTGCTATCATGTATCCAAAAATGAAAGAACTATTGCTACTATTACACATTTTTGGCACATGCTGATGAAAAAAGTCGATAGTAATCTGCCTACAGAGATAGCAGTCAAGGTTACACCGCTATGGTTCAATAACTTGTCTACCTATACACAGGATAGACTACACAAATTATTGCTCGACTATATAACTGAACCGAAAAAAATAAAGGGTAACGGCTCGACTGTTACATTCACAGCGCCAATCGGCGCCAAATCCTACAATGACTGGCCCGGTTAATTATGATTGTGACAGCAGCAATTTTTTTTCAGTATGCATCCTGTGTCGGATTATTTCACGCTAACCGCCGTCGAACAAATAGCCTATTAATGTCAAACTCAGTGAACGCTCGTCACGTCCTCAAGTTAGCATCCGTGGCAGCTTTGACGGTTAGTTTATTTTTATGCGCTAGCCTGCAAGGCTGGGAGCGAGGTATTCCACTATTCTTGGCCCTGATAGGTTTGACAGGGTTTGCGAGTCTATTTGTAGTGGCTTATCTCCCCTCCCAGCACATTCACAGCGCTAAGTTTGCCTTGATAGTTTGCTTGGCTTTGATGTTAGCCAAAAAAATACAATAAGAAAAATATTATGGGCATGATACAAATTTCACTTGCTGTAATAGCGCTCTTTGCACTGGGTATATTTTCATGGAAGAGACCGCGATTAAGTAGCATTATCTTTTGGTCCCTAATTTCTTCAATTTTCATTACTGCAGCTGGTTTGTTGATCTTACCAGGCCCCTTTGCCGAGAAAGCCCGATGGATCGCACTTTCTGTTCCGATCATATGGGTTGGCATTCAATATTGGTGTTATAGCGCTGACAACGAGGAAGCGGTGTTATTAGCTCTCATCTCGGCATCCATAGTCGGCGGCAGCATCGTTGTAAGTGTCAACCCAACGATGTAGCTCAAGGAATTAGAATATGAAAAAAGTCCGCTACTTACGCATTTATGATCTACATTCTTGGTCTGGCATTATCTTAGGCCTATTTGTCTATATCGTTTCATTTACTGGCTGCTTGGCACTCTTCGACCATGAGCTTCAAACTTGGGAAGATCCTGCAAAACGACTTCAGGTAGCTGACACTGTGCAACCAATGATGTCGACTCTTGAGCACTGGGTGCAAGCAAACGCTAAACAAGAGTTGGTTGATTTCATCGTATTTAGCTACCCTAGTATTTATAAACCCTATTACGAAGCCCTGATGAATACCGAAGACGACAGTGGTGGACTTACCCGGCACGCAATACGCTGGGATACTTCGAAGGGACAGGAGCTAACGACCAAATACGGTGGACTAACTGAGTGGCTATTAGGGTTCCACAGAGACCTTATGTGGCCTACAACCCTAGGCGGACGTACAGCTGGCCGATCTTTAGTTGGATTAGTTGGCATTATTTTAATGCTATCAATCATTACTGGGATCATCACCCATACCAAGATCATAAAAGAATTCTTTACATTACGAGTAAAGCGCTCAGTGCATTTGAAATGGCAAGATCTACACAAGGTGCTCGGCTTATGGGCTCTACCTTTTTATACGATGATTGCATTTACTGGTGCGTTCTTAGGGATTATCTCTATTCTCTCTCAGGTTATCGCTGTACTCGCTTTTAAAGGAGATGTCGACGCTTTAATCTCTGCGGTACAGGGAACCCAACGAGAGCCGGCGGGGATATCTTCTCCGATGTATTCGGTAGACGAAGTAGCCAATCGACATTTTCCAGGTTCAAACCGAAAACCAGATCGGATACTTATAAGTGATTGGGGAGACAAAAATGCCACTTACTTAGTGTTTTATAACCCCGAAACTGAACTGAGTTCTGTTGACCAGCTAACCGTGAATGGATCAACCGGAGAGCTTGTTAAAGCGGAGCCCTCAAAAAAAGTATCCCCAGCAAACAGAGTAATCAATGCAATGAGCCCATTGCATTACGGCAACTATGGGGGCATTTGGCTAAAATTTCTTTATGCGATTCTCGGTGTTTTTCTTTGCGTAGTGACAGCAACGGGCTTAATGGTTTGGATAGAGCGACGATTAAAGAGCAAACAAGGTCGAGATAATCCTACTTACTACCGGGGGCTTGGCAGGTTGGTCATTGGTGTAGTATTGGGTTTTCCTCTTGCTAGCGTCACCATTTTTTATCTAGACAAACTCTATACGGGTGCCGAGTCGATGCGCCTGTTCTATACCGGTATAGTCTATTTCTCGATAGTCGTGTTCACTATATTGCTGTCAATCATCGGGAAAAAGGAGTATCGAACTGTTAAGCATTTATTTTTAACTCTAAGCTTGGCTACTTTAGGTCTGCCGTTCTTAAACTGGTCAACAACTGGCGACCGGCTGATACAAGGAGTGTCCGAGTCACAGCCCTGGGCTTGGGTTGATGTGACTTTCCTGACAGCAGGTACGTTATTATTACTGGTAAGCCTATTCCTCCCGGGAAAGAGGGCTGTTGACCCTAATAAAAAGTCGCAGGAAATACGTCCATTACTGACAAAAAATGCAGCGCTGTGACGATGGGTATGGCAATTGCGTCTTTCAGCAGAAAAATTCCACAACGGTTAAATCGTTTCTAGAATTAAGAGTTTAAACAAACGATTATTGAAATTTTAGATGCGTCACTGGACGATGTAAAAAGCCTTTTTTTAGTTAAAAATCGCCGTTTTTCCGACAAAGACGAAGATACTCCGACACAGTACAATCGACACACTGACCAGCATAGATGAAAGATTTCGGTGCTGATTAGCAGTGCCTTTGGGCAAAACCGATGGCTAACGCTTTGAGAATAAACCCATCAACTATCAGTACAGAGCTGGTCAGCAGCAAGGTAACGGGGAGTTCTCCGAAGGTAGGCGCAAAGGACCTTGGGGCGGCGACCTAGTGCGGTTGCCAAGGCCGGCAAGATAAGGCCAACAATGATCCACGCCATTGCATCCAAGATGCACATAGAGGTGTGCAGTGTCGACATCGCGGGGTACCAGTCGAGTGGGCGCAACCGATTTACCGCAAAAGCTGCTATCCATCTATTTGGACAAGGAAACTGGCTGAACCGGATCGGTAGACACATCGTCAGCGGCAGAAAAAAAACAACAAAGGTCATAACGGTATATTGCCCCGAGAGCGGATAGAAAACCGATAGATAACCGTGGAACATAGGCTGCCACACTACTGTTGTCGAGGAGACATCACGCTGTAGATTGGGAAGTACATTCTGTTATAAGACTAGGCTGCAGCGGCCTGTTAGTAAATCTAGTAACACGAGTATCTCACTTCACTGTATCTGCCCTGATTAAAAAATCGCGTGGCAGGGGAATCCCTGCTACCATCGTGGCGCTGCGGCACTCTAAAATATCGTCTGCTCTATTACAGCAATTAGACGCAAAGTGTTGTCGTATCACAAAAAATTCGTCCACAGTTGCAGGCAGAAGCCTATTTCACTCTTTTTATAGGTTCCGATTGAGAGCGCTGAAAGAGAACACCGACGGTTTGCCGCGCCAATATTTTCTACAGAGGCAGACTTAAAATAGTGGTGCATAGCGAGTTGAGGTTTTTGAATTGACTCGTTTTTCAGTTGGGGAGAGCCGTTGATTAAAAACACCCGATCAGCGACTCAGCGAGTAAAGTGTTGCAGCAGAAGAGTAGGCTGTGGTGCACTCTGAATCTGACGTCACGAGCAGTATTACCGAGACGAAGTACACTCTACAGCGGTTAGCAAGCATTCGCCCATTTTCAAATTGTCCTGCGAAGAACTAACGCTGATACCGTTACCATCGATCGAGTTGCCACGATCGTTTCGCCTTAAACGTTCTTGGACTTTAACAACCGGGATATTAGCTGATACCTCAAAGACAAAAAAACAACCCCCAAAGCAGCAGATGCAAACACGCTAACAGAATACAAGGTACTCACACCGACATGTTGTTATACCTACTGAGGTATGTCTACACTCGCGATTTTGATGGCAGTGCGAGCAGTGATGGCGGTGCGAGCAGTGATGCAGGGTCAATACTTAAAATACTCTCCTTATTAATCTCGTTTTCGAGAGTCTCATCTGCATGTAACAGCCCGCAACAAGGGGCTCAAAAGCTGCCACGTAGACTCAAACTCAATTGGCGCGGATTACCGAGGGTTTGTCGGTTAGTACTCAAAGGGTCGAATGCTCGAATCCTCGAAATATATTCTTCATCGAATAGGTTACTGGCTATAAGGTAAACCCCTAAAGAATCCCACTCGTAGCCTATTTGCGCATTCACCAATAATCGAGACTCGTTTTGAAGATCGAAGTTACTATCCGATTCAAGGAGCCCGCCGATTGATGGATTTAGCTCCGCCGATGAGCTGCCAGCGTAGTTAGCATTTAAATTGGCAAAGACAGCGACAAACGGTTTGTAAGTCATACCTATACTGGCGGTCCATTCAGGTGCATCTTGAAAACTGCGCCCAGCTAGATCAAAAACAACTGGCTCACCGCCCTGAGTGGGTATCACTACATCAAACTGTTCGAATCGGGTTTTCGCTTGACCAACCGACCCATAGAGCGACAACGCGCTTGAGACTACGTAATTGAGCTCAAGCTCAAAGCCCTTAATGCTAGAAGAGCCAGCGTTTTGAGTTTCATAGTCAAATGAATTTGACGATAACTGAACGTCAACTTGCTGGTCTTCCCAGTCGATGTAAAAGATATTAGCGTTTGCTATTAACGCGCCGTCTAACCAGGCAGACCGCAGTGAGAACTCGTAGTTCGTTGTAAACTCTGGGGCAAACTGAAAGGCTGATGACTTCGCCGGATTAACGCCAACACCGCCGGAACGATAGCCTCGTTGCAAAGTAATACTTGTTGTTAGATCTTCTGTCCAATGATAACTAAACCCAATTTTGGGTAGCACTTCATTGAAATCTGCATCAACCAAAGGGATTTCTTGGTTGGCATTGTCAACGTTTGCAAGTAGCTGAGCGTTAATACCTGCGACCAATTGATTAAGAGGGAAAGGGTAAATAGTTGCGTCAGGAATAGCCTCGGCGTTTAAAAGTACACGTCGGGCGTTAGATGCATTTTTCTGCTTTTCACGATCCCAACGAAGGCCTGCATAGACTTCCCATTTTTCGCTGATTTCATAGGTCGCATCAACAAACAGGGCCGCACTGGATATCTCTCTTGTGGTTGATTCGATGCTGCCTATTAACGCAGGGTCTAGAGGCGCATATTGTGAGACAACGAAGCTAGCCGTTGCAGGATCTAGACCGAACTGCGACTGAAAGAAAGGGGCTGTTACGCCCACTGATGCCAGAGTGAACCGCCGCTCGCCTGAACCTGCTGTATCAATCTTTTGGTCAAAATAATAGGCCCCGATCAGGCCAGTCAATTTTTCATGCTCTATAGTAAGCCGAATCTCTTGACTTAAGGTTTTATTGTTTTCGGAAAATGATCGAGCCGCGAGCGTTTGAGGGCCTTCATCATTATCATAATCAACATAAGACGCATCGACATCCGTATAGGTAGACACACTTGTCAACGACCAATAATCATTGAGTTGGTAGTCCAGTTTTAGTGAGGCTAAGTCAGTATCGGAATAGGTTGTTTGTGGATCATTATTAGTAACAACACGCCGGTTATAAGGGCTACCGCTTGCAGGCACGTTAGTTGTTATTGAACCGTATTTTTCGGTCGCATGGGTCAAACTTAATAGCGCCGAAAAATCTGGTACGTTAGACGGTGTAAGTAACAACTTAAGGCGATAAAGCTCATTATCGGTGAAACCGGAGGGCTTATTGCGGGTTGTATTTTTGTTGAAGCCGTCAAAATCTTTAGTTTCAGCACTAAAACGGAAAGCCAACTGGTCTTCGACAAGGCCACCACCACCGGCAAAAGCAACTTCTTGTTCACCGTCCTCACCTAGTTGGGCACGAAAACGGCCCTCCCATTCCTGGGTAGGTGTGGTAGTGGAAAGAACTACCGCACCGGCTAGGGCGTTGCGACCTTGCAGGGTTGACTGGGGCCCACGCAATATCTCTACTTGGCTGGTATCCCAGGTCGAAAAACCACTTCGAATAAGTCGCCTTGGTAAGGGTGCACCGTCTACGTATACACTGGCTAAAAAACTGTCTCCGCCTCCAGTAACGCTAAATGCGTCGATCCCTCTTATACTGAAACCGCCATCTGCTGTTGCACTGTGCGCGTTAGCGGTGGTCAGTACAAATTCTGAAAATTCACTTATATCTCGCTCTTCTATCTGATTTGAATTAATTACCGCAACGCTGGATGGCGTGTCTTGCAATGAGCGAGCAATTTTATGCCCGGTAACAATAACCTCTTCAAGTACGACACTTGGTGATTCTTGAGCTACGACAGACGTACCCGATGCCAATACCATAGCCATCACTGTCGGTAATCCCATCAACTTGCTGAGCTTTCTTACTTTATCCATAAAATTACTGCTCTTGTGTTATGCAGCCGGTGTCACGACTGATTGTTAAATACTAGAAACTGATTTGAAATTCTTTTGAAAAGAATCTGTTAATCCCAGAGGATAGTTTTGATAATTCGAACGATGTGACTTGGTGTCAACTCGAAGGGGCGGTATAGTAGACTACGGTGAAATTAGATG
>JBLHLU010000166.1:0-8736 GCA_047623385.1 Paraglaciecola psychrophila | reverse complement strand
TTAGCGGTCTAACTCCAATAGACACAGCAATAAGAAACACCCCATTTACGTCGGTGTTATAGGCAGCTTTTAACGCTGAACATAATCGGCCTGACTCATCAACGCCCGAAACAGCAACTCGGTCTGCTGACCCCTCAGGTCCAGATATTGCAACGGATCTTGCAGGTAGCAAAGGCTCCGGGCTATCCCTCAGATCCTTTCAATAAGAACGCTCCGGGCTTGACCATCAAGAACGAAAAATCGCCGATTATCCTGTTCAAGTACAATGCCAACATCGCTGTCAATCGACTAAGGGGATACCACTTTATGCTTGACCCCACACTAACAAGCTCAACGTGATGACCACTAATTGGCAACAGTATGGGCTGCGCCGAGCGCACCAAATCATCCACTGCCACAGCCTCACTAGCCTCAGTGATATGGCGCTGGGACTGTTTGACCTCTAGCGGGAACAGGCAATAACCGACAGAGTGTTAACTAGTAATTAATAACCGTTTGGGAGCGCTGCGTATGGGCCGTCACTGGCTAGGTTTACAGCAAGGGGTTGTGATCACACAATTCCAACAGAGTCTGTACCCTTTACCGACAGCGCTTTATGGCTCTGACCAACGGTCTAGAGCAACACTTGGATCAACAGGCTAGCTGTAGCGAGGTTAAGGGGGTATTTTTAGCTGGCTTCAACTACCCGCAGACAAGCGGTACTGTGAGCGGCTGCCGCGCGCTCGAAGGGCATTGAATAGCAGTGTAGCTGTTGTGTCTGGGGGGTATTGTACCGCACTAGCGATCTACTGCGCGAAGCGCCGCAGATCCATGTTAACCACGGTGAACTCAGCCAAATTGATTGTGTTGTTGCTAGATTAAAAAGCGCTTTCGGCAAAGTGAGCGCTTAGCGCCACGCTACAACACTACTGTTATAGCGTAGTGCCAAGAGGCTTCTAACGCGATGACCGGGCGCTCTCGGCGGTGATGTTATTGAGCACTAAGTCACCCTTGCGCCGCTGATCACGCTGGTATTTTTTCACCGGTGTATTAATCGGTTCAAGCAACGTCGGCGCATCATAAGAAGCCTGCACCCGCTCCGCTGCCACGCTACCGTATACCGTGGAGCGCTGCCGGTGCTGGCGACCGGCACGCGTGATGAGTTGTTCCAGCTCCTGCGGCGGAAACTCCTGACCGTGCTCAGAGCCTGCAGAGCGGGTAATGGTCTCGTTCATCAGCGTGCCACCCAGATCATTGGCTCCGGCGTTGAGGCAAGCGCGAATACCCAGCTCACCCATTTTTACCCAAGATGCCTGTATATTGTCTATAAGCGGGTACAGCGTCAATCGAGCAACGGCGTGCATTAACAGCGCCTCTCTAAATGTAGGACCGGTGCGGGCATTACCCTTTAAATAGATCGGCGCTTCCATATGGACAAAGGGCAGTGGCACAAACTCGGTAAAACCGCCGGTTTTTTGCTGCAGTGTACGCACCCGCAATAAGTGCCTAGCCCAGTGTTCTAATCGCTCTATGTGGCCGTACATAATCGTCGCAGTCGTGCGAAAGCCCTGACTGTGTGCCTCTTCCATAACCTCAAGCCACTGGGCGGTGTTGATCTTGTCGGGACACAGTGTCGCCCGCACTTCGTCATCGAGAATTTCCGCGGCGGTACCCGGCAGCGTATTGAGCCCGGCAGCTTTCAACTGCGCTAAAAAATCACCGAGAGACAGCTCCGCAGTAGCCGCGCCCTGCCATACTTCCAGCGGAGAGAAGGCATGAATATGCATATCCGGGGTCGCGGATTTGACCGCTTGTAGAATATCGATATAAGTCTGGCCGGTATATTCTGGGTGAATACCACCTTGCATACAGACTTCGGTAGCCCCACGTCGCCAAGCTTCTTCGCAGCGCCGGGAGACTTCGGCTAAATCTAAGTCGTAGGGTTTACCACGCAAATTTTCGCTAAGTTTACCCTTGGAGAAGGCGCAAAACTGACATTTAAAATAGCAAACATTGGTGTAATTAATATTGCGGTTGACCACATAGGCCACCTCCTCGCCGTTGACCTGCTGACGCAGTCGGTCCGCCTGTTGGCAAACATAGGCAAAGTCACTGCCCCGAGCTTGGAACAGTCGCACAATCTCGCCCTCGACCAGCGCTTCACCACCATCAACCTTAGCGATCAGCGCGGTAATATCCGCAGACACTGGGCCAATTTTGTCGCTGTACAGCAGCTCAACAATGTCTACCGGCAACTCAGCGCTCTCCCCTGGAGCCCAGTCGTCGACCCGCGGAAAACCCTCGGCGTCGATCATTCTAATCACATCGGTACGCATGCTAGCATCGAGCCAACGCTCCGGCGCAATAGCGAAGGACGGATAAATAGTCAGCCGCTGGAGCAGATATTTGCCACTGACCGCGGTTTCTTTTTTTAGTTTTTCAACCTGGGGCCAAGGCGCTTCAGGGTTAACATAATCTGGGGTCACCGGTGAAACACCACCCCAGTCGTTAATACCGGCGTTAATGATTTTAGGCAACACCCCGGGACTCAAATTAGGCGGCGCCTGAATACTCATAGTGGCACCAAAAATAATACGGGTAACAGCGATCGTCCACAGCAACTCGTTTAAGTCTGGCTCCGGCGCCTGGGCCATTTTGGTATCTTCCTTGGCGCGGAAATTTTGCACGATAATTTCTTGCAAGTGACCGTGGCGCAGGTGTATTTCCCGCAGTGCCAGCAGCGAATCAATGCGCTCGGCACGGGTTTCACCAATGCCAATCAAAATACCCGAGGTAAAGGGCACCTGGCTCTGACCGGCTCGCTCAATGGTCTGCAGGCGCAGCTCTGGGTCTTTGTCCGGAGAACCGTAGTGCGGCATGCCTTTCTCGCACAGCCGCTTAGCGTGGGACTCCAGCATAATACCCATCGAAGCCGACACCGGTCTTAACATAGCTAGCTCTTCGCTACTCATGCAACCGGCATTAATATGGGGCAATAGGCCGGTGTGTTCGCGAATAGCCTTAGCAATATGGGCCACGTACTCAAGGGTGGTGGCAAAGCCCAGTTCTTTTAAGGCATCGCGAGCAGCGCTGTAGCGTAGTTCAGGTTTTTCACCGAGCGTTAGCAGCGCCTCTTTACAACCTTGTGCCTCACCTTGCTTAACCAGCTCTATTACTTCGTCTACGCTCATATAGGGCGACTTAACATGTTTTGGGGTCTTGGCGAAAGTGCAGTAGTGACACACATCTCGACACAGCTGGGTCAGCGGAATAAAAACCTTACGCGAATAGCTAATGGTATTGTTAAAACCCTGATCGCGCAGCCGCGACGCTAGCGACGCGAGGCTGGCAGTGTCCTGGTACTGCACCAGTTGTTGAGCCTGGGCCACCGTGGGCAGAACTCCAGCCAGGGATTCACTGGCCAATTGTGCCAGCCAGTTGTCTGCATCAACGCTTATTTTTTGTTCTTCTTGTTCAATCATCATAGACATTCTTTCTGCAATCCCACTGTCATTCAAGTACTGGAAGGTTCGGCGAGAGGTCTGTGCTTGTTGCCCTAGCAGGTATTTCAGATCCGCGGGCTTATCAATATCACAGGCCAAGTCTGCTATTTCGAAGGTGGCAACAGCGACACCGGCGGCTGCCGCCACTGCTCGATGTTTGTCGTAGCTGCCCGCACCGTATTGAAAGGCGATAACATTCGGTGGGCTGCAAATCATGCAATTACTGCCGTCTGATATTTGATCGGGGGCGATGGAAACCCCCGTAGCGCCATCGAATTCACGCTGGTGGCTGGTAATGAGTGACTGTATGGCGTCTGTTGAAGTCAGTGGCAGATCACCGTGAATAACCAACAGCGACTCAATACCACGATCTGCCAACCGCGCTGCAGCAGCGTCGACTACCTCGGTTAAACCACTGACCCGCTGGCCTGTTGGGCCTGTCAGTACCGACTCCGGCCAACATTGGACACCGTAGTGCTCCGCCATCAGCGAAGCGCTGGGGTCGCCCGATACGATAAGTGTTTCTTCGATGGCCGGATGGCTGGCTAACACATCGAGTACATCTTCTACCATCACGTGAAAAAAACGCCGCCGCTCCGCCGCCGATAACACACCGGACAGCCGCTGTTTCGCGTTAACAAAATCTTTTAGCGGTAATAGTGCCCAAACCATTGCTATTTGACTCCTCAACCTGTTTTCCGTACGTCAACGACCAGCTAGTGCATATTAGAATTATCGATTAACTGCTGGGCAAATGAAAGTACTTTTGAAGCAAGTTCAATACGATCCTCCAAGGTATTCATAATACTGGGGGTACAGCAAACCTGCAGTTGGGGTGAACTGATCGTTGAGGCGAGATCGCCATCAGACTCGTCTAATACAAAACCGTCCAGTAAGTCTGAGTAATAGTGCGCCACCGCGGCGGCATTAGCAGGCATATTGAGCTCGGCCATCATTTTTGCGGCGGGTCCTTTAATCGCCAGTCCGGCAACAATAGGCGAAATAGCAATAACCGGTGCCCGACTGTCCTTCATCGCCTGCCGCACGCCGGGCAAAGCCAAAATAGGTTCCACGCTAACAAAAGGGTTGGAGGGACAAATGATAATGGCTTTTAGCCGCTCACTACCCAACAATTCGATAAACTCGCGCGCTGGCTTCGCCTGATCGATGCCGTCGAAATAAAAGTCACTAATAATGGGACGGCACTGCTCCCGGACAAAATATTCCTGGAACGCCAAGTTACCCTGATCGGTTTGTAAGCGAGTGCGCACCGGGTCATCCGACATAGGGATAATGGCATGGCTCAAGCCCAGCTGCCGACATAGATAGGTTGTTACTGTACTCAAAGAGTCGCCGCTGGCCAATTGCTGACTGCGGGTCAAATGCGTGGCTAGATCGCGATCACCCAGATTAAACCAACTCGGCGCACCCAGCGTTTTCAGTGCCGCCATCGCATTCCAGCTCTCCCCCGCCAGTCCCCAGCCCTGTTGCTGGTTGTTAAGGCCGGCCAGAGTATACATAACCGTGTCCAAGTCTGGCGAAATCGCCAGCCCTAGATGGGTAAAATCATCGGCGGTATTGGCCACAATGCTGAGCTGCTGCGAGGTCAACAATTTACTTAGGCCCAGGGCTAACTTAGCGCCTCCGACCCCTCCTGACAGTGCCAAGATATGATCGGCGTTAGTATTAACGGGCGACTGTGACACAGTTTTCTCCAATAGGCTTGATGAGTTGTACTGGCGAGGCTAACGGAATAAGTCGTTGGCTTTGTCCCGAATTAAACTGCCCATACCCTGGTTAGAAGGATTTAGCTTGGCTCCCTTGATCAATACGACCGGCGCACCCTCTGCCCCCTGGCCCATCATAAAAGACGCCGCTGCTGCCAATTCGTCAGCCACCGCCACCTGCGTTACTTCCATCGGCCGTTGAAATAAATCTTCGCTGCCGATTAAATCCTGCAGCGCTTCAAAGCCGGCACAACCAATCGCCATACCCACCGTGCCATTGCGCCAGGCGCGACCCGCGCTATCATTGATAATAATCGCCACCTCAACCCCGGTGGCGGCGAAAATCTGCTCGCGCAGCGCCACCGCACTGGCATCAGAGTCCAGCGGCAATAGCAGTACCCGGGGATTATCGTCATCACTGGTAATATTGGATTTATCGATACCGGCATTGGCATGTACATAGCCCAAATTGTGCTCGACGATTACCACACCTCTGCGCTGGCGCACTACCTCCTTGGATTCCGACAGTATCAGCTGAACCAGTCGTGGGTCTTTGTCTACCTCCAACGCCAACGCCTGAGCTTGTTCGCCAGCACTAACCGCGTTGATATAGGCATAGCGGTCCTCGGCTTTGGAAACGATTTTTTGTGCCAGCACCAGCACATCGCCGGCGCACAAACTAAGCCCGTTGAGGTCTAGGCCGGCGAGAATAATCTTCGCCAGATCGTCTCCGGGCTCGATCAAGGGGAATTGGCTCAGCGCGTTGAGCGTCAGCTGTGTCATGCGTTAACAGTCCCTGTGGTGGTCAGTAGCAGTGTTTTTGCTGGGGGCTAGTCGTCCAACCCAGTAATTTTGATACCGGCGTGACACTGGTACTGTTTATTGATAAAGATCAGTACCGAAGTCAGCGCATCTGCCGCCGCCGAGTTGGCAATACTGCCACCGTGGAAGCCGCGCATACCCGCTGCTTCAACCAATTTTATGACCTCGCTGCGGGCATCTTTCTTGTTACCGCAAACCAACACATCACAGTCCAGCCCCTTGCCTTCTTGCAGGTGATGAGCCGCCACATTCTGAAAAGCCGATACCACTCGTACGTTCTCGCCTACTACTGCCTGCGCTATTTCTCCGGCAGAACCCTGTTCAGGCAACTGCACACGAGCGACTTTAGGCGGCACCAATGGCACCGTGACATCAATAAGAATCTTGCCTTCGAGAGCATCTTTGACCAATTCCAAGGTGCTGACTTGATGCGCAAACGGCACTGTCAGTGTGGCAATATCTGCCGCCTGCGCGGCGGCTACGTTTTCCATCGCTTTGACTTCAACGCCTTCAACACCGCGCTCAGCCATAATTTGTGCCAGATCATCAGCGGCGACTTGCGCCTTATCTTGGGTTCGAGAACCAATGATCACCTGATAACCTGCCTGTGCCCAACGTCGAGCCAAACCGGTACCCAGTTCACCGGTACCCCCTAATATTGCAATCACTGGTAATGTTTCACTCATAGCAGTTAAAGTCTCTTTTAGATTGGAATTAAACGTCAGCCGCGACCATACGTTTTGATCGCACAATCGGTCTTGGCAGCGCAACTGCCACGGCTTACGTGTTTAAATTAGTGGTCCGTATGGTAGGGAAAGAGCACTGTTAGCACAAGACCGACAGCGCTATTTAGTCTGTAATAGCGTGCCTAAAACCAGTGCGGCCTGCTCTGAACAGGCTTTATTGGCACAAATTGAACCCCCGACCAAGGCCGACAATCATTTCCGGCCACGGTGATTAAAATTGTTAACCACCACTTCGAGGTCACCGATTTTTACTGGTTTCGGGATAAAGTCGTCCATACCGACGTCAAAACAGGCTTTGGCTTCCTCGGCCATAGCATTGGCGGTGAGTGCAATAATCGGTATTCGCTTACCGCCGGGCTCCGCTGCGCGAATTTGCTCGGTCGCTTGATAACCGTCTAATAGCGGCATATTGCAATCCATAAAAATCATGTCGTAGTCGCCGCACTGCCACTTTTCCACGGCCTCTTTACCGTCAACGGCAATCTCGACATCACAGCCGAGCATAGTCAACATACGCTTGGCCACGGTCTGATTGATAATGTTGTCTTCGGCCAGCAATACATTAATCTTGGCACTGCAGGGCAATATTTTGTTATCAATGTGACTACTGAAAAAATAGGGATTGTAAAACTGTGGTTGCACGGGCGCTTGCCGACGCTGATTAATTAGCGCGGCAATAGTATTGAACAAATAGTATTCTTTAATCGGCCGGTCCAGTGCACCGTTAAAACCGGCTTGCTCGATTGTGGCAATACGATCACCGCTTACATCGAGCGCCAGGTACAACAGTGCAGGATGCCCATAGCTCGGTTTAGCGTTAATAGAACCGGCAAAGTCCCGGCCCTGGCCAGCCTCTACTATTTCATCAACCAGCACAATATCAAAGCACTGCCCCGAGGCCTGTGAATGATCAAGTATGCGCTCAGCCTCATCGATATTATCGCTGTAGATAACCTGCATATTCCAGCGTTCACACCATTCCCGAGTAAGCTGATATTTTCCCGTTGCATCGCCTAAAATTAATACCCGAGTATCCGCCACCTGTTTGACATCGACCGGCTCAGGCTGACTGTCCTCAATAGCTAAGTCGATCGTCAACCAAAACTTGGACCCTAGGCCCTCGACGCTACTGACCTCGATTCGCCCACCCATCAACTGGGCTAAGCCAATAGAAATGCTAAGCCCCAAACCGGTGCCGCCGTACTTTCTAGTGGTCGAGCTGTCTGCTTGGGTAAATTCATCGAAGATGGACTGGAGTTTGTCTGCTGGAATGCCTATGCCGCTATCGACCACCGTAAATTGGTAGCGATAGCGATGTTCACTCATCCGTGTTGCAGTGATGTCGATAAAAATGCCGCCGGTGTGAGTAAACTTAACCGAATTGCTTAGAAAATTAGTCATTATCTGACGCATGCGACCGGGGTCAATCAGCACGTTTTCTGGTACGCCATCACCAATACGCAGCTGCAGATAAATATTTTTCTCCGCCGCTCTGACTTTCATACCATCGACTAAGTCTTCAAAACTGTCCCGTAGATTAACCGGGATGGCCTCGACGGTCATCTTGCCGGCTTCGATTTTAGAGAAGTCGAGAATGTCGTTAATAATCGCCAGAAGTGAGTCCGCAGAGCTCTGTATTGTTTTAATGCTATCGGATTGCTGGTCATCGAGGTCACTGCGAGCTAATAGCGAGGTCATGCCAATAACGCCGTTGAGCGGGGTGCGAATCTCATGACTCATAGCCGCCAAAAATTGCGACTTGGACTGCGCCGCTTGCTCCGCTTGCTCCTTGGCCACAGTCAGCTCGGCGGTGCGTCGCTCTACTCGCTCCTCCAACAAGCCTCGAGAGCTGGCCAGCTCACTATCTCGGTCCTGCAATTGCTGCAGCATATGATTTAAGATCGCGGTCAGTCGGCCGATCTCATCGTCCCTTTGCACTGGCACCCGAATGCTGTAATC